>JAOTYD010000042.1 GCA_029862005.1 Gammaproteobacteria bacterium
CTAACCCCGCTTTTTAAGACACTTTCCTTCGCTTGCTGAATCCAACCAACCCTATCAGTCCTATACCGAATAACAAGATTGCTGAGGGTTCGGGGACGCGGGCGACGCGGGTCAAGAATATGCTTCCATTGAGTAACCAATCCGGATCAACAATACGGCAGCAGTCGCGTAGCTCTATTAACGCCGGTGCTTTCCCGGCGTAAAGCTCCGGTACTAAAGTGTCTGTTCCATCCAAATCATAAAAATTGAAATCTTCTCCAAGCATAGATCCTTGCACCTCTGAACCATCGGCTGCTGTAAGTTCCCATGAACTAACGGCAACAACCGGCGGGCCACCCTGCGCATCATCCCCAAAACCGATCGAATGTCTGCGTACACTGTCGCCTATTGGTACTGGAGAATTTCCACCGAAAAAACTCAGGCCTCCGATGCTAAGGTCGAAGCTCACAATATCAAGAAAGACTGGACATTCACAGATTTCTGTTTGGGGTAGGTAGGCACCACTTCGCCTTACCGTCGTGTCAATCAGCATTGAGCCGAAAATGGGCAGGATACTGCCCGCACCCTGGTTAGAGACTGAACCTGCAACGGAGTTTTCCCACAATTCCGCGCCTTCCAGCGGATTCGCGTCACTAATAATTCCCGCATTAGCCTGCGCGGACACAAGTAATAGAATTGAAGCCCCAAGAATTAGTTTAATTCTTTTCATGCTCATTCCTCCGATAGACTCCGCTATCTTCCCATAAGCACATTTTGCTGGCGTTACGCGATTCACATAGTTGACATAGCCAAGCCCTGTACCTCTAGTGATTTAAGGATTCAACCGACGCTGCTGCTCACGCAAAGCCCTGGAAAGTTCGCGTAGCTGCATCCATACTCCGCCCTTATACGCGTTCTGGGAAACCTTATCCTTACCGGCTTTGGTTCTCGGCCCCGTCGATTTCTCCCAAGGCCGCCATTGCTGGATCAGCTTCGCCTGTCGTTCCCGTCGCTCTTGTGTCCAACCGTTCGCCATCCTTTTGCTCCAATTGTTTGTTTTGCTGATTTTGATTTTTCCGCGCGCGAGGGGTGTCGGGGGTATTGTTTACCTGTTGAGGTCCTTGGGCAATGTTTGCTTGTCCGACATAACCCATTATTGGCGGATTCTTGATAGCTGATAGCGCCTCCCAGGTGGCTCTACATTGAGATTGTGCCCGTAAGGCCAGTTTCAGGTATATATCTAGATTGTTCATGTATTCGGCCTTAATGGCCCTTGACGCCAGATTGTTGAAGATGGCATCCAAGGTATGGGCTTGCGTGGTTAGCATGGCTTCTGCACGGCTCATATCGCCATCATTACTGGCTTTGGTCTGCTCGACCAGCGAATCAATTAAACAATTCAGTTCGATATCGCCAAAGGCATTGTCATAAGCCTTCAGTGTAACTGCTGCTTGTACTGAGGGACGTAGCACGCCTCGTGCTAGGCCCATGCCTTGATTCTCATCAGGCTGAACATACACATTAATTTGATTCGAATTAGGTTTTTTTGCTGTTTTTCGTTTACTGGCCATCTCGCTAAATCTCTGTCACAAAAAATTCGCCTAAATTGTTGTTTATATGTGGCAAAATCGGGGTGTTTTCACAAAAAAACTTTTGTAAGTATGTGTAATATAATCAGAATCGGATTGATCTACTGCCACGTGGTGCAATCCGAGGACATCGAGAACTTCGTTGCCTGATCCTGCGGTTCACAGCAACTACTACGAAGCCCCTGCGGCCACTCCTGATGTCGATGAAATCTGGTGTTACTGCGACTGCCCGTGTTACTCGCCGGGTGACAGGATCGGTTTTCACGTCTCAACCACGGCCAAAACCTATCGCCTTGAAATTGCGCGTGACGGTATTGCGTTCGAAATCCTGTTTAACAGCGATGCGCTACCCGGTAAACGCCATGACACGCCGACCGATGCCTCGGTAGTCGGCTGCGGCTGGCCGGTCGGCTTCGAATTCAAGATTCCCGACGACTGGCCGTCGGGTGGATACCGGGTCACCAGTCGTATCGAGACGACTGGTGGTATTCGCGAACAGCATCATTTATTTTTGCTGCGCGCGAATCATGCCGAACGCGCGCAGCGCATGCTGCTGGTTTCATCAACCGGTACCTGGTGCGCGTATAACAACTGGGGCGGGTCGAATCATTACGAGGGCATCACAGGTCCCGCGGGTAGCGACTATTCACCGATCCTTTCGCTGCATCGACCGTTACCAAGGGGATTCGTCGTGTTACCAGTCGACGCACCCCGGGCGGCTCTGGCCGCCGCGCCGGCACATGACGAACCGGTTTCGTATCCGCACATGGAATGGGCCTATGCTACCGGCCATTCGAAGAAATATGCTTCGGCCGGCTGGGCTTCTTACGAACGCCATTTCATGCACTGGGCCGAACGTGCCGGCTTCGATGTGGATATCGTGTCCCAATATGATCTGCAACTGTGCCCCGAAGTTATCGAAGATTATCCCTGCCTGGTTTTCATTGGCCACGACGAATACTGGTCCTGGGAAATGCGCGACACGGTTGATGCCTATGTCGAATCCGGTGGTCGCGTGGCGCGCTTTGCCGGCAACTTCATGTGGCAGACCAGGCTCGAGGACGACGGCCGCAGGCAGGTCTGTTACAAGTACCGCGCCCTCGACGAGGACCCCGCCCGCGGTAGCAATCGCATCACGACAAGCTGGGAAGCGCCGCAAGTGGGGCGTCCGGGCGCGATGACTTTCGGCCTCAACGCACTGCACGGCGTCTACGCCGGCTGGGGTGGTTGTGTCGCGTTTGGCGCCGGCGGTTTTCCGCTTTACCGGCCTGACCACTGGGCTTTCGAGGGAACCGGTCTCGGTTACGGCGACGTGCTCGGCGCCGGCAGTCGCATCTTTGCCTACGAGGTCGACGGCCTCGACTACGAGATTCGTGACGGCCTACCATACCCGGTAGACCGGGAAAAGATACCCGATGGACTTGAAATACTCGCACTTGGCCTTGCGTCCAACGCTGAGGTTGCTCGAGGTGTCGATGACGATGCGCTTTTCCTCGGTTCCGAGGATTGCGCCTTCCGCGCCGAAATGCTGCATGGCGAGATAAATCGGCAAACCATGGCGCTCGCGGCCCGCGGTTCCGGTATGATTGTGTCTTTTCCGAGGGGGAGGGGCGAGGTTTTTCACGCCGGCAGCGTCGAATGGGTGGCCGGTCTGATCCGCAACGATGCGCAGGTAGAGCGGGTCACGCGAAACGTGTTAAACCGATATTTGCAGGCATAAACGGGAACGGGCCAAGGCACCTGATAACCTGGAACAACCTTGTCCAGGGCTACTGTCGGGCGCGCCGAAATGATCATATCGCCTGCCTGTGACCTGGGTTAAATCCGGGAAGAACTGTTTAGAACCAACCTCGAAAAACTGATTGACCTGTCTTGAAGCCGAAGAGCAAAGATGATGGTTACGGTCACAAATATCGAATTAGCCGATCGCGGAGATTGGGAGCTGCTGTACCACGGCTACGCCGAATTTTACCAGGTGCCGATGAATGAGCAGATTCTGGACACCGTGTGGGATTGGATTCACGATACCGACAATCCCTTCTTTGGCCTGATTGCCAGGAATGCAGACGACAAGGCGCTTGGATTGATGCATTGCCGGCAAATGCCGTCACCGCTGCGCGGCGCACTGGTTGGATTTCTCGACGATTTATTCGTGGATCCGGAAGCCCGTGGGTAGGGCGTGGTGGAGGAACTTTACGTGGCGCTAAACCGGCTTGGCAAGGAACAGGGTTGGCCCTTTATCCGCTGGATTACCGCGGAAAACAATTATCGCGGGCGCGCGGTATACGACAAGCTATCGGAAAAAACCCACTGGGTCACTTACCAGATGATGGTAGTATAACAGCAGGGTATCGGGGTCAATATCCTGTTAACCGGAAACGCCGGCCGGCAGGTACTGGTTGGCCTCGTCGATGAATCCTTGCTGCCTTGCGATCACACGCACCTGCTGATGAAACTGATCGCGTGACACGTTGCAGATTTGCAGGTGTCGGTTCAAATCTTTGAAACCTTTCCTGGAGTGCATGACACGGTGGTTGTCGAAAAAAACCGCGTCGCCAGCGTCAAGCTGAAAACAGAACTGATTTTGTTGCAGCAGCATCAGGGCGCTGAGTTTTGAATTGGCCGCGTGCAGCTGCCCTGCAAGCTCACCGGGAATATCGATTGGTGCCATCGAACGCGGGTGAAAGCGGAATCCGACCAGGTTACCGCTTTCGTCAACATTCAACGCGCGCGCCCGGGTGCGGAAGTCCATGCCTGCATCGGGAACAATGCGATGGTAGGTTTGCGGGCAGCCTGATAGCAGCCTGAAGGCTCCGGGATTCTGCTGCCTGAGCCGGGTTGCGATCTGGAATCCATCTACCAGCACCGATTCGCCACCATCGCTTGCTGGATTTATGCAGTAAAGAACCAGGATTCCGGTCGGCGTATGCAGGTAAGCCTCGTCAGTGTGTGGCGGGATGACCTGCGTTGTATTTCCGTAAGTGTGAGCGTTTTTGTCGGGCTTCAGATCGAATACTTTACTGTATGCGGCATCGGAGATTTCACCAATTAATGCAGCCATTTTCTCGATGCCTTGCGGTTTGGTTTTACCATGACGCATGATCGCAATACCGTAGTCACGCAGTGTTCGCAGGAATTCCAGGTAGGCCGGTTCATCCTGTTTCACATCATCGAGGTCATGCGAAACCTGTTCGGGGTCGAGCGAGCCATCCCATAATCGCGGATGCCATGGAACTCGCTGTCGTTGGCCGTCATAGGCGTATTCGTGTAACCACGTGAAATCATATTCCGAGATATGGTCATCGGGCTGCCAGGTGATTTTCAATTGATTCGCGACTTCAATCCTTGCCGGTTTTACATCGATCGCGACATCACTGGGATGCAGGCGCCGGCTGCCGGTGTAACTGTCACCACACAGGTCGCATTGACAGGCGCTGCGGAGCCAGAAATAGTGATAAAAGCTGGCGTTATCGGTATCCCAGTGGAGCACGATGCCGTCGTCCTTCTGGTCGACGGCCGGCATCGCGTTGAGTTGCTCAGGATTGGTCGCCATCAATGGCTACCGTTTCGTGAACCGCCGGCGAGTAAATCTCCAGGCACTCGAAGTCCTCGGAACACTGGATCTCGTTGTGTACGATTCCAGCGGGCTGCAGGCAATTGTCGCCGGCACGCAGGGTGACTTCACCTTCACCCTCGTAGTACATGGTTACCCAGCCTTTGAGGACATAAAACATCTGGAAGTCGCAAAGATGGCGGTGCATTCCGGTGGTGCGTAATTGCTGATCACCCTTGAAGCCGGCTTTGACGCGCGATATCGCTGCATGAAACTTGCCGTCAGTAGCTGCGGCAATGCCGAGATCGCGGTACTCGAAGCAGGCGCGCAAACCTTGTTGGTATTTCGCGTCCTGGGCCCGGTTGGCACTGAATTTTTGTGGTTGATCTGTCATTGCTGAAATCTCCGCTACAGTCCGCTGATTGCAGCCATATTATGCTCGATTCTCATAATATCAAGCGCGGCCCTGTATGATCTCAGCCATTAAATCGACCTGGTTTATTTTTGCAATAGTTTCTTAACCTGAGAACTGCAAATGATCTTGTGATTTCTGACATACTCTTCGTGATTTTCTTCGACCCGTGACAGGTCGTAGACATAGTTAACCATGGTACCGAGCGAGCGCTCCATACCTTTATCCGAAGGATTGCCGAGAATGTTGATGCGTTCGAGCATGGCGCCGTTTTTGAGGTGAAATCTTGCGACCGGATCGAGTGGTTCGTTGCGGCCGTTCTTCTCAATGAGGAAATAGTGCGCCGCAAGCTTTTCCAGCTCGACGAAGTAGTGCGTCGCGAGCTTATCCAGCTCGTTCTGCTTTCCTTCATAGGCTTCTGCATCAAAATGGGTAAGCAGGGATGCGATGTCATTGTTCTCTTCGGCCTGCAAATCGAGCCAACGACGAAAACCCGTTACCGGTGAAATTGTGGCAAAGGTTTTTAACTGCGGAAACCGCAGCTTCAAGCTGGTTGCAACTTGCTTGATTAGAAAATTGCCAAATGAAACCCCGGCTAGACCGCGGTGACAGTTTGATATCGAGTAAAAAATCGCGCAGGTAAGATTTTCAGGTGATTCGCCTGTGGGTTCACGACGCAGTATTTCACCAATGCCGCGAGGGATATGGTCGGTGAGCGCAACCTCGACGAATACCAGTGGTTCGTCCTCCATTGATGGGTGGAAGAAACCGTAGCAATAGCGATCCTCGGGCTCCAGGCGGCTACGAAGTTCCGACCATCTCTCAATTTCATGCACTGCCTCATAGGCGATAATTTTTTCCAGGATATGCGCGGGTGTGGTCCAGTCGAGTGGTTCTGTCAACAGGAAACCGCGATTGAACCAGGCATTGAACAGGTGGTAAAAATCAGTGTCGATCTTCTTCAATTCCGGCTTGTCCCGCATCGCTGTCAGCAGGTGTTCTCTCATCTTGACCAGGCGCCGGGTGCCGCCCAAAGCGAGATTGATACGGCGCAAGAGTTCCTGGCGACGAGGTTCGGCTGCAGCGGTTACCCTTACCAGGTTTTTTGCATCCGGATTCAACTCGTAAGCCTCGACTGCGGCCCTGATTTCCGCCGGGTCGATATCGTAATCGACAAGCAAAACATCGAAAAACTCGAGGCGCGCGGGTTCGTCGAGATTTTCGAATGCGTTCAGGATTCGTTCGGCCAGCAGCAGGCTTGAATATTCACCATCGGATTCCATCATCATGCGACAAAGCGACTCGATGGATTTGGTTTCCTCCTTGAACAAATGCTTGCGCAGCACTGCCGGCGTCCATTGGCCGATTCGCAGTGAGGGCATTAAATCCTGGAAAAATTGCATAGGGTTTACCGAAGATCCGAAACTGAATCAAGTTTAACTCATTGTGGCTGGTTTAATTGTGATATCGCTCGGAAATTGATTCTGGAATGCAGGTATATGCCAGCAACCGAGCCAGGTGAGCGGTAATGGAGCGCGGTTAGGAGAATGACACCGCAGTTCCGAGACCCGGGTGTTTCTGAAAAAAATATGAAGATCGGTTCGATCAACCGATAGAGGCTTCACCCATGATCGGCGTTTCAGGTATCGTAAATGACTTCGGCGGTAAAATTAATAGTCGTGTCATCGTAATTCAGATGCGATTTGAGCGCCTGCCATACCGACTCGGAATTTATGATCCTGACATGATCGGTATTCTTCGTAACCAATAGCTTGGTGAGCGGGTAGGTTGCGCAAAATCGGGTAGATTCGGAAACCGAGCTCTCCGAATCGGATTCATCATGGGCGATAACGGTAACGTCACCGTAGCGGGCCAGGTTCGTCGACAGTTCCAGTCGTTGATACTCGCTACGATAAATCTTTGCAAAACGATTCGCGTATTGCTTGACCAGGTCGGCGTGCAATTTCAGTTTGACCAGCTTCTTGAGGAAGTAAAGCTTGTAGTTAAAGACGGGTGAGATCAGAAACAGCGCCAGGTCCTTGACCAGCGCCGGACGTGCGTTGGCAATCGCAATACACCCCGTTGAATGTCCGACGAGTGCACAAAGGCCGCGATCAGTTCTCTTTAGGGTATTCAAGATTTCGTTGGTGGTTGCTATGGATTGCTGCAGTGTCGCGGGTTTCGTGTCACTCTTGCCATGTCCCAGATGATCAAAGGCCAGGGCCGTGAATCCACATTCGGCGAGCCCGTGCATCAACGGGAAAAACTGGTGCGCACCGCCGCCCCAACCATGAACGAACAGGACCATCGGACCCCTGCCAGTTTGATAGGCTTGAATGTTGCCATCACCTGTTTTCATGACAATCTGTTCGAAGCCACGCGGCAAACGGACCGCCTTGGTATCAGTTGCCTTCGGGACAAACAGCATGGAGTCGATTTTGTCGTTGGTCCACCCGGGAACATATTTGCCAAGTACACCAGCCTTTTTCTTCGCAAATGAAGAAAACAGGTTACCAACCCTTGAAATGTTGGGTAAGGAAGAGATTTTTTCCATTTATTATATACCCCGTATCATGACTATGAATTTTAGCTGATTTCGGCTATCGGGCAGTTGTACGAGGGCGTAAATAAGTCACTTCAAATGCGTAAATATATATGATTGACACTATTGATCGGGCGAAATCGCCGCGATTTTGTGATTGAGGTCTAGTTCCTGCTAGAGCGGGGCAGGTTCACGATAACCGGTTAAAACACCGCGGGTATTTTGGATGGGTACGCGACAGCGTTGCTCGAGTTGTTCCCGGTCATCGGGATGCAGCGCCTGCAGGTGCTGCAAAAGCGCAAGTATTGCCACTTCAGCCGCCGTTCCAGTGCCATCTTCGATTTTTAACGCAACGCCAAGCCCCTGTTCTTGCAGCACCGCGGTATAGACGCCATCTGCACCGGTTTTAACCAGGACTTTGCGACCGGTTAACGTCATGATCTCGGTGCAAAGTCTGCCGGTGCCGGCAACCATGAAGGGATTCGAGGCAATGGCGCCGGTAATGCGATCGAGCGCCTCGCCGCGTGTGGCCGGCAAATCGTCCGGCACTGCAACCCGCGCGAACGCGGTGGCTATTGCCTTGAGTGGCATTGCGATCACCGGTATTCCGCAGCCATCGTAATTCCAGGGTAAGACACGCATATCGACGCCCGACATCTCGCCCAGAACATCGAACCAGCGTTGTTGGGCAGGATGTTCGCGTTCGATGTAACCCCGGGTCTCTTCTGCCATGAATAGAGACGTGGTCAACATCCCGGTATGTTTTCCGGAGCAGTTGTTATGAATTTTACCCGGCTTTACGCCGTCGATCAGTAAAGACTCGGCGGTTTTGACATGTAATGGCGCATGCGCACCGCACTCCAGAGCATCTTCGTCGAGCTTTATGCGTGCCAGCCAGCTTTGTACCGTATCGGTATGCTCGGGCTCGGCATTATGTGAGGAGCAGGCCAGCGCGAGCTCAGCGTCACTCAGCTGAAAATGGCCTGCGGCACCCGATTCGACCAGCGGTAAGGCTTGTAGCGGCTTGATTGCCGAGCGCGGATACACCAGTGCATCGATGTCGCCCCAGGCATGCACCAGGCGTCCTTGCGGATCACAGACGGCGATGGCGCCACGGTGTCGATTTTCAATGACTTCGCCGCGCAGGACATTAACCAGCACTGGATTACTCATTTTGAATCTTCCCTCGGCCACAGCACCGGAAACCAGTCGGTGCGCAATTTCTGCCCGTCTCGCATATTATGCCCGGGGAAGGGTGGAGAGGTTCTTCCGGGGCGTTCACAATAATGTCCGTCGTCTCCTACCCAACGCATCGAGAAGGCTCGACGGGGCCGGTTTTGCAAATTGCCACGGGCGCCATGCACGGTACGAAAATCAAACGCCACGGCATCGCCGGGTTGCATTTCCCATTCGAGAATGGTTTCAGTGGCGTCGAGCTCCGGCAACGTCATGTATTGATCGTTTTCGGCAGCGTAAAACTCGGCATCGTCGAGCCATTTTACCGGCAGCACCAACTTCGGCCAGCGATGCGAGCCTGCTACCAGTCTCAACGTTTCGGTTTTGCCTACCGGGTCGAGCGGTAGCCAGAAACTGACCGTTTGTGTGCCGTCGGCAAAGTAGTAGGGTGCATCCTGGTGCCAGGGCGTGGGTTTTGGCGTGTTTGGTTCCTTGACCAGCACATGGTCATGAAAAAACTGCGCGGTTTTCGAGCGCATGATGCTGGCGGCCAGTTCAGCCGCGTCCGATTTCAGAATGAAGTCATGAAACTCGGGAATACGCTCCCAGTTGCAGTAGTCATCCCAGAAACTACCGCTATTGTCCGCGCTTTCATTTTCGGAATAATAAGGTCCAGGTTCTTCATGGTTACGGGCCACCCCGGCGCGCAGCACATCGATCCAGTCACTGAACAGACCTCTCAGGCACACCGCACCGAGGCTCGCGTACGCGGTACAGGCTGTGTCGTCAATCTTGTTAAATGCTGCTTCCATCTTTCGCAATTTGTGCGCGCCAGGGCCGGCGTTGAATCGTAATCATCGCCACCCCGATAATCGCCAGGCAACCGCCCGACGCAATCTTGATCGTCAGTGTTTCACCGAGAAAGAATATACCACCAATCACCGAAGTAACCGGCAGCAATAATAAAAATGGCATGACCTGGTTGACACTGTAATGACCCAGCAGCCGGTACCAGATACCGTAAGCAAGTGCAGTCATGATGATCCCGAGATAAATCACGGCGCCCCAGGCCGCGAACGAGGCGCTTTGAATCTGCAACAGTTGATCCTGTTCCAGCAAGAACGAGGCGACAAAAAGCTGCGGCGCGGCGAACAGCGATACCCCGCTGATCAGGCGAAAGCCACCGAGATTGCCGAGTTTCTTGATCATGATCTGTCCGACTGCCCAGGTGAACGCCCCCCCGATCACCATGAACGCATAAACCAGGTCCCCTGAAAGCTTGGGTTCGCCGATGATCAATACTGCTCCGCTAAACGCGATCACGATACCAAGCGCCTGCAGGGGTCTGATACGGTCGCCGAAGACTAGCCATGCAAGTATCAATCCGAAGGGTACTTCGAGTTGCACCAGCAGGGCCGCAGTTGACGCATCGATACCGCGCAGGCCGTTAAAGGTCAGGCTGTACTGCAGTGCGGCACTGACCAGCGAAATCAAGAACAGCTGTTTGAACAGCCCGGGCGGGGGTCGGAAAAACCAGACCAGGATTGATGCAGTCAGGGTAAATCTCAAAGCCATCAACAGGATGGGCGAAAAATGCGACATCCCGGCCTTGGCGACGATGAAACCCATACCCCAAAGAACGGCGACCGAAATCGCCAGTAAAACGTCAACGGGTTTCATCGATACCGGCTGTGGATTTCGACCGACCTAGACAGGAATAGAAATTACCTGCTGAAAGTGACAGTGATTTATGTCTCGCGAACGACCGTTACCGAACAACCTGCATGGCGAGCCACCCTTGCCGAGTTCGGACCCAGCAGGAAATCCGCCAGCGAGGGTCGATGCGCGCCCATTACGATATGATCGATCTTCAAATCCTTGGCAGCCTCGACAATCTCGCGGTAGACGGTGCCGTTTTCAACCACGACCCCCGCCTGCATTTTCTTGGGCACGCTTTTATCGGCTATTTCCTGCAGTTGTTTCGCCGCATCATCCTTCCATTCCTGTAATGGATACTCGGTAGAACCGTGCATTTCGCCACGGATCGCATAACGCTGATCGATGCCCGGTGTGATACCCGGGATGACGGTCATCAGATATATCTGGGCACCCTTCACACCGGTTGCCATCTGTACCGTTTTTTCTATGACACCAGCCGAAAGGTGCTCGTCTTCCAGATCTATGGGTGCTAAATAATTTACCATCGTCAAATCTCCTAATTATCCTGGCTGGTTAAAGGTCGTCGGGCATTTTGAAATCGCGCGGGCTGGGCAGGCCTACCAGGTAAAGCACCCATACTGTAAACAGAATCATCAGGATGTTGATTATCGAGATATCTGCGCTGAAGGGTAACGATTTATCCACGACCGTGATTTCGGGTGCCAGTGAACCATGCACCGGGATAGCCGGATCGATCACATCCATGGCGCCCAGTGCTTCCCGTATCGCCTTCACCGCACTCGCGCTGACCGGAATCGCCGCGCTCGAATCGATACCGGCTGTTCCTGGTCCCACCTCGCCTGCAGCCTGAATCGTTTTTGCTGGGCTGGCGAGCACAAACTGAGTACTCACGGTGGTGATCGGGCTACCCTGGGAGTGATAGGTATTCGCCGGGATAGTCGCCGGACGAATGAAGCTGAAGCGAGCGGTATGACCGCCTTCTGCCCATTCAGTCAGATCGATTAGCTTGTAAAAACCAGTGCGCATGAGGCCAGCGAATTCACGATCCTTCGTCGGCGCCATCAAAAAGACACCGTCGTGATCGCCAGCACCCACCGCCGTCAATCCCAACAGCAGGTTGTGAGTAGTGCTGTCGGAGTTGATGACTTCGATACTGTCGGCCTTACCGATGGAATTGAGCAGCATGTTCAATACAATCGAGGCCCCCGAACCTTTCGGGCCAGTTGCAATCTTGGTCATTCCTTCGAGCGAGCTGGTTCCTTTGTTGACACCTACCAGGTGGCCAGTTTTATAACCCACAACTGCAAACGCCTCTGCGTTACCCTTGCTAACTGGGCCTTGTGCACCTAGCGAGTAGAAGGATTCGGCGCCGACAATCGCGACGCGAGCCTCGCCACTGGCGAGCTTGCCCAGCGGATCCACATCATTGAACAGATCAAGATCACTACCGGCGTAACCGCTACGAATTGCCCGGAGGGCACGCGCGGTATCGGTGTCACGTTTGACGCCGGGATCTGCAACCACGGCTATTTTTGCCGCGCCGCTGCCCTTGGAACCCTCCGGCAGCAATCCCTTGGAGGCCAGAAAGGTCGCGGCCACAGTGGCGGCAGACTGGGCGTCCAGGTCAACTGCCTTGTTCATCGCCTGCATATCGGCGGGCGTGATTTTACCCGACAGTTTTTCCAGCACTTCGCGTAGTCCCTTGAGACTCGCCAAGGCGTCCGAGCGCACCAATGGCGCCACTTCGTAGACCGGGAAGAAATTCAGGTTATCGCTCAGTACGACCAGGTCATACTCGGCTATTTGACCATCGGTCATGAACAATTCACCAACGTCGACCGTTCCGTCCAGCAACGCCGAGACAATCTTGTCCTTGCCTTCGGTTCCAACCGGGAAGGTGGTGGTTTTAGATCCGGTGATACCGTAACGGCGGTTCATTTGCTGCAGACCATCCGCCGGACGTTGCACAAAATCCTCGTCCACGGCATAACTGACGCTGGCAAGCTTGGTCAGATCCTGTAGCGTTTTGATGCCGAGATCCGAGGCCCGTTCTTTCGTCATCACCATGGCATAGTCGTTGGAAAATCCAAACTTGCCGGTCAGTTCCAGCCCAAGTGGCTTGAACAGTGCCGACACCTTGGCGGTCGACGCTTCACCGTCACTGGTAGGCGCCTGACCGAGGAAGGTCAGGCTGGTGCCGTTGTACTCGGGGTAGACGTCCAGCACGTCCTGCTTGACCGCCTCCATGATTTTCGGCGTGAGTCCGAACGGAATACTACGTTCTACCTGTATACCCGCGTTTTCGGCCATCTGGGCAATCATTTCTGCCAGGATCATGCTCTCCGCGAAAGGCTTGGCGCCGACCCGCAAACTCTTGCGATCTTCTCCACCGCAGGCGACCAGTACCGTACATAACAGGACCGCTACAACTTGTTTTAAGTATTTATTTATCATTGTCGTTTCCCCCTAAGCCGCGCTTTCATCGGATTGACTGTCACTACCGACATGCCGCACCACGGTGTGCTTTTCACGCACGATCGGGTCCTCGCGTACGATCCTGAAAAATGCGGCGAGCTGCAAAATGATGACAAAGGTGAAGGGTATTGCCCCCGTGATCGCCATGACCTTGGCAACCTTGACACTCTCGGTGACGATGGTGGCAATGGTAATTCCGGCCATGATGAGTCCCCAGACCAGTTTTAACCTGGTCTGCGGGTTCAAATCGCCCTTGCTGGTCATCATGCTGATAACAAAAGTGCCCGAGTCCGCGCTCGTCACGAGGAAGATGAAGATCAGGCAGACCGCGAGGAAATTGAGCAGCGTGGTGCCGGGGAAGTACTCGAAGAAGCCGAACAACGCGCCGGCCACATCGGCAAATACTTTATCGGCGATGCCACCGGCGCCGAACATTTCGATGTGAATCGCGGCGCCACCGAAAGCGGCAAACCACAGCATAGAAACGATAGTGGGAACGCCTACAACGTAGATGACAAATTGACGGATGGTTCTGCCGCGGCTGATGCGCGCGATAAAGATACCGACAAAGGGTCCCCAGGCCAGCCACCAGATCAGGTAAGTCAGAGTCCAGCCATGAAACCAGTTCCACGAGCCCGCGGGGGTATAAGCGTAGGTCTTGAACGACATTGGAATCAACTGGATCAGGTAGTCGCCAATGGCATAGATGAAGGATTGAAACAGGTAGGCAGTGGGTCCACCGAACAGCACCACCAGTAAAATCAGGATGGCGACAATCATATTGATGTTACTCAGAATCTTGATGCCCTTGTCGACACCGGTGCAGGCCGACAACAGGAAGCAGACGGTCATGACGGCGATGATGATCATGCTCATGGTGACATCCTGGTCGGTGCCGAAGACCGCGCTCATGCCGGAGCGTACCATCAGCGTACCCATCGCCAGCGAACCCGCGAGACCGAATACGACCGCGATAACCGCGAGAATGTCGGCGGTGTTACCGATGCCATTCAGGGTCTTTGGACCGAAAACATTCTTGAATCCAACCCTGATGGGCGTCGATACCATCGAAGGCAGACCTAGTCTGAAAGTGAAATAGGCCACCGTCAGGGCACAACAGCCGTAGATCGACCAGGCGTGTAATCCCCAGTGCAGGTTGGTAATAACCATCGCATTGCGTGCCGCGATTGCAGTTTCGCCCTCGCCGACCGGCGGGGTCATGAAATGGTAAATCGGTTCGGCCACGCCCCAGAATAGAAGCCCCGAGCCCATGCCGGCGGCGAACAGCATTGCGATCCACGAAGGCGTGCTGAATTCGGGTTCCTCATCGTCGGCGCCTAGCTTGATATCACCGAACTTGGTAGCCGCCATGAAGCCCATGATGACCAGGAAAGCCGTACATAAGGCCAAAAAATACCAGTCGAGCGCGGTGAGTGAGTAGTTAACCAGCCACTGTGCCGCACCCGTCATCGAATCGGGATCGGCGACTCCCCAGATGGCAATAGCGGCACATAAAACCAGTGAAACAAGCATTACGGTATTCATAGAAAGGGCCCCCTCGATCATGCCCGGTATGGCGCGGGCAATTGTTATTTATGCAACCAGGCAGCGTGTCGAAGCCAGGTTGGTGCATAGATTTTATTGGGGGCAGGATAAACCCAATGTGGATCGATGTCTAATTTGAGAGGTATCTGTAATCCACGCGACGCTTTTCAGGATTTCAATTTCGGGGGGCTGGAACAGCCGAAAGATTTCAACTAGCAGGCCGCGATAATCCCGACTTCGACCAGTAAGTCAGGGCTTGCCAGACGGGCCTCGATGCAGGCGCGGGCCGGCGCGTGACCCTCGGGTACCCAGGCATCCCAGACTTCGTTCATTGCGGCGAAATGCCCCATGCTTGTAAGCCAGATCTGCGCGGAAAGGATTTTTGTCCGGTCGGAGCCGGCCTCGGTCAGTAAAGTATCGATTTTATGCAGCACTTGCCGGGTCTGGGTCGTAATATCAGCCTTCGCGTCTTCGGCGACCTGGCCGGCAAGGTAAACGGTGTCATCGTGAATAACGATCTGGCTCATGCGTTGGTTGGTGTGATGGCGGGTGATGCTCATGTCGGACTCCTGGGATTAGCGATTAACGGTAATAATTTTTCGAGGATACTCGGTGATGTACTCGCAACCGGTCTCGGTGACGGCAATCGAATCGCCGATGCGCCCGCCCAGTTTGCCGTCGACGCTGATACCACCGTCCACCGCGAAAGTCATGCCGGCCTGAAGTACGGTCTCGTCACCATGCTTGAGCTCGGGAGATTCGAGGTAAGCCATGCCGATCGAACGTCCGGTACGATACCCGGTAGCAAAACCGCGTTCGCGGTAAATCTCGTCGGCTGCCTCGGCAATCGATTCGGCGGTAACACCGGGGCGTATCGCGGCGATGGCCGCCTGCTGTGCATCGATTGCGGCCTGCTGCACCTCGGCAGCGTCATCGGAGACTTCCTTGATGAAAAACATGCGGTCAAAGCCGAGTTTGTATTGCTTGAACTGAGCCATGTTGCAGAAACAGAAATAAACCGGATCCCCCTTTTCGAGTGCCTTTACGCTGGCACGGCGGTGCACCATTGAGGTATCGCGCCCCGACTGCATGATCTGCAGGTTATGAATCATCGGCGAAATGAACGCCTCCCAGCCTCTGGCGGTCAGGAATCCGGCCGCCTTGCGGGTGCCGGCGTTGATCACGGCGAGCGCGGCCTCGTACTCGGGGCGTCCTTCACCCAGCGCATCCTCGGCGGCCTGCATCATCGCGCCGGCAATTTCACCGGCCTGCTTCATTACCTGGATTTCCTCGGGTGACTTGATCATGCGCATTTCCCCGAGTAGCGGCGCGATGTCATGCAGTTTAGTCCCGGGCATTTGATCGTCAAACCAGTTGCGTACAATCGGTGGCAGCGCTGCAATTTCGACACCGATATTCCCCGGGTTCTTGCCGATCGCGTCGGCAAGTACATTTTCCCAGCGCTTCGCACCGGTGTCTTCCCAGGTGGAAACGTTTTCAACCCAGGTCATCGCGCCGACCATTTCGCTTTCCATTAGCGGGGTGATGACCTGCGGTGGCGCCTCGGGGCGAATCAGCAGAAATGTCGGCCGACCAAATTCGACCGACAGATACCCCCAGAACCCCGCGAGGTAGGCGATCGAACTTTCGTCGGTGATGATGGCAAGATCGATTCCGGCCTGTTTAAGGCGGGACTGGAATTCGGTTGTTCTCTGGCGTGCCTGGTCGAGCATTGAAAATTCCTGGATAGCGCAAACAGTCGGGTGTATATATCATACCGTCTGCCCTAAAGGAATTTTTACCTATGCGATCCCAGGCTGTGCTTGCGCCCGCACCTGTCGACGTTCGATTCGACAAGGGCGTCCATCATCGTGCCAAGATTGGTTACGTGTTGCTTGCGACCGAACAGACCGTGCAGGACGATGTCATAAGGCTGCAGCCACCAGGTGTGGGTATCCACTTTACACGGGCCGCGATCCCTGATTCGATTACCAATGAATCACTAGCTGCGCAGGTCGATTTGCTCGCCGATTGCGCCGCCAGCCTGCTGCCCGATGGCAGTCTCGACGTGGTATGTTACGCCTGTACCTCGGGTAGCCTGGTGATTGGCGAAGAACGCGTTTTTGCGGAACTAAAACGGGGCGCACCGAATGCAACCGCCACCTCTCTGATTACCGGTGTGATTCGTGCCCTGAAGCAGGTCGGGGCACGCAGTATCGTCGTTGCAACACCGTACCTGGATGAAGTTAATCAGCGCGAGGTCGACTACCTCGAGCAGGCCGGGTTTGAAGTCATATCGCTGTGCGGCCTGAATCTCGAAAAGGACAGCGACATGGTGCGTGTTGCCCCGGACTACATCGCCGAGTTTGCGCTCGCGCAGGATCATCCCGATGCGGACGCGATCTTCATTTCCTGTGGCGCATTGCGCACGCTGGATGTTATCGGTGACATCGAATCCCGCGCGGGTAAGCCCGCGATCTGCAGCAACCAGGCGATGATCTGGGATTGCCTGCGACTGGCCGGTATCGACGACCAGTTTTCGGGATATGGAAGCCTGCTGTCGAAGTATTGACACCGTGAAAATCTTGTACCTCCTGAGTATGTTGCTTGGCTTGTTGGTGCCGATTGCATCCGCCTTTGCCGCCTGCGATCAATTTGTCGCAGACACCGATGCCTGGGTGTTTGATTTTGGCGCGGGCGAGGCGGTCGTTAACGCGAGGGATAGCAAATTGAATGTGTTACTGGTAGCCAGCCACCAGAAATAAAATTCCGCTAACGAGCTATTCCTTACGAGCTATTCCACTTTCGCCGGTTTGCTGCCGTCAGTCAGGGTGATCTCGATGTTATCCCCTGTCGTGAGCTGCTGCACCGATGTAACCAGCTTGTCATTTTTACTGACAGTCGCGAAACCACGTGCCAGTGTTTTAAGCGGGCTTAGCGTGTCAAGCGATCGACTTTGCAGTGAAAGTTGGTGGCGTGCTAGGAGCAATTTTTGCCGCATCGCGACCTTATGGTTGTGCTGCAGGCGAGCGAGCTTTTCACGGTGCTGGCTGATCTTTATCTTTGGGCTCACCCGCACCAGGCTCGACTGGCACAGGCGCAGACGGTGACGGTCTTCGGTGAGCTTGCTGCGCTGGCGTTCGAGCAACGACAGGTAAGCGTGATCGAGGCGTAGTTTCAATTGTGCAAACTGACGCGTCGGGTGTTGCTGGTCAAGCGCCTTAACCAGGTATTTAAGGCGCTCCCGATATTGTCCGAGTTGCAATTCGAGTTGCCCGAGCAGGCGTGCAACCCGATCGTCCAGGGCCTGCATCAATTCATTAATGTCGGGGGTTATGGTTTCAGCCGCAACCGACGGTGTCGGTGCGCGAAAGTCCGAGACAAAGTCGGCGATCGTGAAATCGATTTCGTGTCCGACTCCGGTGACCACAGGAATTGGGAACGCGGCAATGTCGCGCGCCAGTCCCTCGTCATTAAAGCTCCACAGATCCTCGAGCGAGCCGCCACCGCGCACCAGCAGGACCACGTCGCATTCCCCGTATTCGGTAACCTGTGCCAGGGCCTGGCGAATCTGGGCGGCTGCAGTCTCCCCCTGCACCGGCGTGGCGAACACGACGATGGGTATGTGGGGCGCGCGTCGTTCGATGACCGACAATACGTCACGGATGGCCGCACCGGTGGTCGACGTGACCAGTGCGATCTTTTGCGGATGCCCGGGAAGCGGTTTCTTTAACGCGGCATCGAACAGGCCTTCCTGCCCCAACTGGGCCTTGAGTTGTTCATAGCGCCGCATCAACTCGCCAACTCCGGAATCTTCCAGGTGGTCGACCACGAGTTGAAATTCACCACGCGCCTCGTACAGGGTGACCTGGGCTCTGACCAGAACCTTCTGGCCATTTTGAGGTTGAAAGCCAACGCGGCTGTTGCGCCCACGAAACATGGCCGCGCGACACTGCGCCTTTTCATCTTTCAGCGTGAAATACCAGTGCCCCGATGCCGGGCATGCAAAATTCGAAATCTCGCCCTCGATCCAGAGCGTACCGATGCCCTGGTTGAGCAGGGTTTTGACTTCGAAATTTAGCGCGGAGATGGTCCAGATAGCTTCGGTGGTGGGTTGCGCTGGCTGCATGTAACTGAAACTTTGTGAAATCAGCGCCCATTCTAACTTAGTCGCGTCGATTCCAATAATCTCACTTACGCTCGCGCGCGCATTAATTTATAATCGCGCTTTGCAACAGCCCGTCGGAGTCATCATGCGAATCAGCCAGGAAGCCCTCACTTTCGACGATGTATTGCTGGTGCCCGCTAAATCCGAAGTGCTGCCGAACGATACAGTGCTGAAGACCCGCCTGACCCGCAGCATTGATCTCAATATTCCATTAGTTTCTGCCGCGATGGACACGGTAACCGAATCGGGCCTGGCGATTGCCATCGCGCAGGAAGGCGGCATTGGTATCGTCCACAAGAATCTTTCGATCGATCAGCAGGCCGCCGAAGTCGCCGGGGTGAAAAAGTACGAAAGCGGGGTCATCAAGGATCCCATTACGATTAGCCCGGACACTCCGGTTCGAGATGTGATCAAGCTAACCCAGGAACGCAAAATCTCGGGCTTGCCCGTGATCGGCAGCGAAGGCCTGGTCGGTATCGTGACCAAGCGTGATCTGCGTTTTGAAACACAACTCGATCAGCCTGTCTCATCGATCATGACGGCCCGCGAAAAACTGGTCACGGTTGGCGAGGGTGCTGAAAAATCCGAGGTGATAGAACTGTTGCATCGCCATCGTATCGAGCGCGTTCTCGTGGTCGATGAAAAAGGCCAGATGAAGGGTATGATTACGGTCAAGGATATTACCAAGTCGAGCGTTCATCCGCTGGCCTGCACCGACGAATGGGATCGCCTTCGAGTCGGCGCGGCCGTCGGTACCGGTGCCGACACCGATGACCGCGTGCATGCCCTGGTCGAAGCCGAGGCGGACGTGCTGGTCGTGGATACCGCGCACGGTCATTCACGGGGCGTACTCGACCGGGTCGCGTGGATAAAACAAAGCTTCCCAGAGATCCAGGTGATTGGTGGCAATATCGCCACCGCGGAGGCAGCGCGCGACCTGGCGGATGCAGGTGCGGATGCGGTCAAGGTCGGCATTGGCCCGGGTTCGATTTGTACCACGCGTATCGTCGCTGGCGTTGGTGTGCCGCAAATTTCGGCGATCAGTAACGTCGCCGGGGCGCTCGAGGGAACCGGGGTGCCCGTCATCGCCGACGGTGGCATCCGCTTTTCGGGAGACGTTGCCAAGGCTATGGTCGCCGGTGCGCACGCGGTCATGATCGGCAGCATGTTTGCTGGCACCGAAGAAGCGCCGGGCGAAGTCGAGCTGTTCCAGGGACGTTCCTACAAGTCCTACCGCGGCATGGGTTCGATTTCGGCGATGCAGAAAGGCTCCAGTGATCGTTATTTCCAGGCCGACAGTGCCGACGAAAAGCTCGTACCTGAAGGTGTCGAGGGGCGCGTACCTTTCAAGGGGCCGCTGACGAATACGATTCACCAGCTACTCGGCGGAGTGCGTTCCAGCATGGGCTACGTGGGTTGCGCCACCATCGAAGAGTTGCGTACCCGTCCTGAATTCGTGCAGGTAACCAATGCCGGGATGCGCGAATCGCACGTTCACGACGTGACGATTACCAAGGAAGCCCCCAACTATCAGGTATAACTCCAGATGTCAGATCTGCACGACGATAGAATCCTGATCCTGGATTTCGGCTCGCAGTACACCCAGTTAATTGCCCGACGCGTACGAGAGGCTGGTGTTTACTGTGAAATCTATCCCTGGGATGCCGATTTCGAGCAGGTACGTGATTTTGGTGCGCGCGGCTTTATTCTCTCCGGGGGACCCGAGTCGACACTCGACTCGGTCAGGCCCGAAGTACCGATGGAATTGTTCGAGCTAGGCGTGCCGATACTGGGGATATGTTACGGCATGCAGGCTATGGCCCTGCAGCTGGGTGGAGAAGTCGAAAATGTCGGCAAGTCCGAATTCGGTTACGCCAGCGTCCGTGCCCGCGGGCATACCGAGTTACTGCGCGACATTCAGGAT
>JAOTYD010000043.1 GCA_029862005.1 Gammaproteobacteria bacterium
CGGAAAACTTCGATAGCGAAGGCACTCAGAAAACCAGCCTTTCGCATTCAATGCAACAGGCCCTGGCGGGCTTGCGCTAAAGTTCCGCGGCGCGCAAAGTTTCGACCAGCGTCTTGCAGTCGAGCAGCTTGCGTAAGCTGCGGCGTATTTCGATCCAGCGATATCGAATCGAATTTTTTACGATGGATTCGTCGAGCTCTTTTAACTCATCGGCAATGGGTGCCCAGTAAAATAATGCCTCGGGGCTCTGGCTGAAAACGGTATCGTCGTCGCGTTCCAGTTTCCAGTCGCAGGTGACAATGCGTTGAACAACCTTTTCCGTGGCAGCGTCAAAATCTGGGCCGGCTTCCTCGGGCGCACCGATTTCGTCAAGCACCTGTTCAAGCGCCGCTTGCATCAACTCCTTTAGATCGGACTCGTCAATCTCTCCTGACTGGTACAGGTGGTGACCGGTGAAGACGGTAAGGTCCGAAAGACAGGCCAGCCAGATATGCCACTTGGCGATATTGATTGACGTCAGAATATCAGGATTTTCGAACATTTCCGGGAAACGGGTACCGGCGCGGGTGCGTAGGTATCCGTATAAAGATGTCTGTGCCACATGGCTCGCACGCGTGTTGAGGAAAGACGAGAGTGAATCTCTGTCTGTTACGAGTTCAGCTTTCCTGTGTTTGCCGATGCCGACATAGTCACCTACCATCTGCCAGTAGCTGCGGGTAAAAAGGGGCTTGACAAGGGTTTTGACGGTCTCGAGCGATTTCAATGAATTTGATCTAATTTGTTACCAAATGTAACAGCATTTTGCTTAAGCTAGAAAAATTTGCACCAAATTGGCGTAACTAAGCGCTAATACTAGGGTTTTTGTCTGGCAAATACCATGATTTCTGGGCATATTAGGCTGGCGTTAAAAAAATAAAGCGTACGCACAACCAAACGCTGACGTAGTTTAACCTGATTAAAATTAGGGGGACATGATGGATACATCGAAACGAGTTGAGCATTGGCGCAGAACAAAGTCGCTGATGATCGTTACGCTCACTATCTGGTTTATCTTCTCTTTTGTCGTTCACTGGTTCGCTTCAAGCCTCAACGCGGTAACATTTTTTGGATGGCCTTTGGGCTTCTACATGGCCGCCCAGGGTTCTGAAGTCGTATTCGTGATCACGTTGTTCTGGTTCGTCAAGGCCCAGGATAGAATCGACCGCGACTGCGGCTTAGCAGAGGAGGATTAGACCATGGCTCAGAAAATGGCTGGCAGCACTTTTATAGAAAATCTGCCGAAAATATATGGCCTGTATACCGGGGGTTTCCTGGTATTCGTGCTTCTCATGGCAATCCTGGAACAGATGGGCGTCGGTGCTGATACCATCGGTATCCTCTTTGTTGCCTTTACCATCGTGATCTATGCCGGTATCGGCTTCCTGTCGAGGACCATGGCGGTTGACGCCTATTATGTGGCCGGGCGACAGGTTCCCGCAGTATTCAACGGTATGGCGACGGCCGCAGACTGGATGTCAGGTGCCTCGTTCGTGGCGATGGCTGGTGGCATCTACTTCGGTGGACACGGTTATCTCGCTTTCGTTGTCGGCTGGACCGGGGGTTACATCCTGGTTGCGTCGCTGATGGCTCCCTACCTGCGCAAGTTTGGCTGCTATACCGTGCCGGACTTTATCGGTACCCGCTACGGCGGTAACCTGCCGCGCTTCCTGGGTGTTGTCGTACTGGCGGTGGCGTCGTTTACCTACGTAACCGCGCAGATAAACGCAACCGGTACGATCGCTGCGCGAGCGCTGCAGATTCCATTTGAAGTCGGCGTGTGGTTTGGCCTGCTGGGTATCCTGCTGTGCTCGATGCTGGGTGGTATGCGTGCGGTTACCTGGACCCAGGTGGCCCAGTACATCGTGCTGATTATCGCTTACCTGGTACCGGTATTCTGGATGTCGAACAAGCAGGGTTTCGGACTGATCCCGCAATTCGTTTACGGTGATGCGGTAGCCCGTATTACCGAGCTCGAAGCCTTGCATGGTCTCGGAACCCTGGACGCCGTTGCCGGCGCCAAGGGTGGGCTCAAAGCGCTGTCGGTTCCGTTTGCCACTGCCGGTGATTCCGCTATGGCAAGCTGGAAATTCGTCACGCTAGTGGCCTGTATGATGCTGGGTACCGCATCGCTACCGCATATCCTGATGCGCTACTTTACCACGCCGTCGGTACGTGCTGCGCGCCAGTCGGTGGCATGGTCGCTGATGTTCATCTTCCTGCTGTACTTCACCGCACCCGCACTTGCGACTTTCACCAAGCTGCAGATTCTCGATCCTGAACTTGCCACCGGTATTATCGGCAAGTCTATCGCCGATGTGCAGGCACTCGAGTGGATCCAGAAATGGAGTAACGTGGGTTTTGCGCAAATCATCGATGCCAATAGCGACGGCATACTGCAACTCAACGAGTTCTTTATGCGTGGCGATATCGTGGTGCTGGCGACGCCAGAAATCGCCGGTCTGCCTTATGTCATCTCCGGCCTTGTGGCCGCTGGTGGTATGGCCGCCGCGATGTCAACCGCAGATGGCCTGCTGCTCGCAATCGCAAATGCCCTGTCGCACGATCTTTACTACAAGATCATCGACCCCGAAGCCGAAACCCGTAAGCGTCTGCTGGTGGCACGCGGACTGTTACTCGCTATCGGTGCCGCGGGTGCATTCGTTGCGAGTCTCAAGCTAACCAGTATTCTGGGGGCGGTAGCCTGGGCATTTGACTTCGCCTGCTCGGGTCTATTCTTCCCGATCGTACTGGGTATCTGGTGGAAACGAGCGAACCGCCAGGGTGCAATCGCGGGTATGGCTGGTGGCTTCCTCGCTGGTACCTGGTATCTGTACCAGGTGCGTTTCGGCGGCATGGATCCATGGATTGGTATCGACCACCTGCGTTTTGGAATTATCGGAATGCCCGTCAGCCTGATACTGATGATCGTGGTATCGCTGATGACCCCGGAACCGGATGCCGAAACCCAGGCGATGGTAGACGAAATTCGAGTACCGTCAGGAGAAACTGTACTCGGTTCTTCACACTAATAATAAAGCAGTACCTTGTTGAAAGCCGGGGTCCGCCCCGGCTTTTTTTATTTGTGGCGCGCTGAGTGTCGCAATAGCTGCGTTGTAAGTTTGCTCGAAGCGCTTATTTTCGTTAAGTAAACTGCACGCTATCTCGCAAACTTACGCCTTGCTCTTGCAACGCTCAGCGCGCCACAGAAAGCAGGTAGCTTATTAGGAAGACAGTTTATTTAATTCATTGATTCCTTTAAGAACATGTCTGATTTTTTGTGGGAATTAAGTAAACTGTCACCGTATTTCCTTATGTTTTTTGGTGGAGTGTTTTTATGATGGTTGGGGGATTTCCGATCTGGGTAGTCATCTTCGATTACCTGCTGGGTGTCGTCATGTGGACGCTGATCGGACGTTTCGCGATGGGCATCTTTTTGCCGGAAGACAGTACGTTCTTTTTCATGAAGTTTTTCGTCAAGTCCACCAACCCGATTATTAAATTATTCAAGTGGATAACACCGTCATTCCTGATTCAACCGTTCGTACCGCTTTACGTGGCCTGGTTTTTCTTCATGGCCCGTTTTTACCTGATGCCATGGTTGCTCGGTTACTCGGTCATGGGCATGCTGTCATTCCCGCTTGAAAGCGAGTTTGCGCGCGGCGTTTCCAACCTGGTCGGATTCTTTGCCAAATAGCCTGTAGGCTATTGTTTATTCAGCCCTATTTCGTATAATCGCGTGCCTGATTTCATAGTCGCGTAGCTCAGTTGGTTAGAGCACCACCTTGACATGGTGGGGGTCGGTGGTTCGAATCCACTCGCGACTACCAGATTTTTATATCAAGTGGCCTTTGGTAGGGGTCACCACTGGAGAGAAGACATGCCCCAGATAACGCTTCCGGACGGTTCCCAACGCGATTTTGATCAATCGGTATCGGTAATGGATATTGCCAACGATATCGGTCCCGGACTCGCGCGCGTAACGCTTGCGGGCAAGGTCGACGGCGAACTGGTCGATGCGGCCTTCATGATCGAGAAGGATGCCAGTGTCGCGATTGTTACGAACCGCGATGCCGAGGCACTCGAATTACTGCGTCACGATGCTGCTCATGTAATGGCCCAGGCCGTACAGGAACTTTTTCCGGGCACCCAGGTGACGATCGGTCCTGCGATCGAAGACGGGTTTTATTACGATTTTGCACGGCAGGAACCCTTTACGCCCGACGACCTGGTCGAGATCGAAAAGCGCATGCACGAAATTGTCAAACGCGACCTGCCGATCGAGCGTGAAGTTATGGATCGTGAAACCGCCAAGCAGACCTTCGCTGACCTTGAGGAAGACTATAAGGTTGAAATTATCGAAGAAATCATTCCCGAAGGTGAAGAGGTTTCGATTTACCGCCAGGGTGAATGGTTCGACGTTTGCCGGGGGCCGCACCTGCCTTCGACCGGCAAACTCGGTGATGGTTTCAAGGTGATGAAGGTTGCCGGTGCCTACTGGCGCGGCGATTCGAGAAACGAAATGCTGCAGCGGATCTACGGCACCGCCTGGCCCGACAAGAAGCAGCTCAAGGCTTACCTGCACCGACTCGAGGAAGCCGAGAAGCGTGATCATCGCAAACTGGGACGCCAGCTCGAGCTGTTCCACCTGCATGAAGAAGCCCCCGGTTCGGTGTTCTGGCACCCCAGGGGCTGGACGCTGTTCAATCTGCTGATTAACTATATGCGCAAGCGCCAGGAAGAGGCCGGCTACATCGAAGTCAACACGCCGGACGTGATGGATCGCAGCCTGTGGGAAACTTCGGGGCACTGGGAAAATTACCGCGAGCATATGTTTTCGACGCAAACCGAGGATGAGCGGGTATTTGCGTTAAAACCGATGAATTGCCCGGGATCCGTATTGATGTTCGCACAGGGTTTGAAAAGCTACCGTGACTTGCCATTACGCATGGCTGAATTTGGCAAGGTGCACCGCTACGAGCCGTCCGGTGCCTTGCATGGTTTATTGCGGGTACGCCACTTCACCCAGGATGACGCACATATTTATTGCACTGAAGAACAGATGGAGCAGGAATGTATCGATGTCATTGCGCTGGTGCTCGATATCTACAAGGATTTCGGTTTCGAAGATGTCGTGATCAAGTTTTCAGATCGGCCCGAAAACCGGATCGGCTCGGATGAAGTCTGGGACAAGCTGGAGAGTGCGCTGACCAATGCCCTGGACAGTATGCAGCTCGAGTACCAGGTGTTTCCGGGCGAGGGCGCTTTTTACGGTCCCAAGCTCGAATTTGTGCTGCGTGATGCGATCGGGCGCGACTGGCAATGTGGCACCTTGCAGGTCGATATGAACCTGCCTGAACGCTTTGATATTTCTTACGTTGCCGAGGATGGTAATCGACATCGGCCGGTTATGTTACACCGCGCTTTGTTCGGTTCGCTGGAGCGATTTTTCGGAATTCTGGTTGAACATTACGAGGGTAAATTCCCCGCCTGGCTGGCGCCGGTTCAGGCCGTGGTGATGAATATTACCGACAAACAGGCACCTTATGCCGAAAAAGTTGAAAAAATGCTTAAAAATCAGGGAATCAGGGCCATTTCCGACTTGAGAAACGAAAAAGTCGGGTTTAAAATTCGCGAGCACACTTTGCAGCGTATTCCGTACCTGCTCGTGGTCGGTGATCGCGAGGTGGATGAAGAGCGCGTTGCGGTGCGTGGCCTGGGTGGTGAAGACCTGGGTTCATTAGCCATCGACAATTTTGTCGAACTGGTACGACAGTAATCCGGTTGTAAGACCGGATTAATTTTTTCGGGTAATATTGCTGATGGAGAATCCCAAATCGCAGACAACAAACAGAGCCGTTTAAACGAAGAGATAACCGCGCCGGAAATTCGGCTTATTGGTGAAGACGGCGAACAAAAGGGTATAGTTTCTTTGGAAGAGGCTCAGCAGATGGCGTTAGACGCCAGTGTAGATCTCGTAGAGCTGGTACCGGATGCCGAACCGCCGGTTTGTCGATTGATGGATTATGGCAAGTTCAGGTTCCAGCAAAAGAAAAAATTGCATGATCAGCGCAAAAAGCAGCGCCAGGTGCACATCAAGGAAATTAAGTTTCGACCCGGTACCGAAGAAGGTGATTACCAGGTCAAGCTGAGAAAACTGACCGAGTTTATTGAAATCGGTGATCGGGTCAAAGTGACAGTTCGTTTCCGCGGTCGGGAAATGGCGCACATGGAACTCGGCACTCAACTACTCCAGCGAGTAGAAGAGGACACCAAAGAATTTACGACTGTGGATCAATATCCGCAGTCGGAAGGACGCCAGATGACGATGTTGCTGGTGCCGAAAAAACGCTAGCAGCTCTATTATTAGCGGGCTAGCCACTTCCCGAAGACGCGTCTCCGGCGTCCAGGGACTATTAACGTAAACATTAAACGGGAGTTTAAGATGCCAAAGATGAAATCAGTCAGTGGCGCTGCCAAGCGTTTCAAGCGAAATGCGGCAGGCGGCTACAAGCGCAAGCAATCGCACTTGCGTCATATCCTCACCAAGAAATCGAGCAAGCGTAAACGCCAACTGGGCGAGAAGCTTGATGTCCATGCAAATGACGTGCAGTTAGTGCGTCGCATGCTGCCATATTCGTAGGGGGATTAAATCATGCCAAGAGTTAAAAGAGGCGTTACCGCACATGCCCGTCACAAGAAGGTTCTGGGCAAGGCCAAAGGCTATCGTGGTGCACGCAGTAAAGTATTTCGCGTCGCCAAGCAGGCTGTCACCAAGGCAGGACAATATGCATACCGCGACCGGCGTCAGCGCAAGCGCCAATTCCGAGCGCTCTGGATTGCACGTATCAACGCCGGGGCACGCGAAAACGGGATGTCTTACAGCGTATTCATGAACGGGCTGAAAAAAGCCTCGATTGAAATCGATCGCAAGGTGCTTTCAGATATTGCCATTTTCGATAAACCCGCCTTTACCGCACTGGTTGAAAAAGCCAGGGCTGGCCTGGAAGCCGCGTAAAGTTCAAGTTATCAACGGCAGGGTAAACCCTGTCGTTGAAAACATTGGCCGGATAAATGTCTCTAGATCTTAAAGCCCTGCTGGAGCAGGCTTCTCGCTCGATCAGCCAGTCTGACGACATGGCCGCGATCGATGCCGTGCGGGTCGCCTACCTGGGCAAGAAAGGCGAATTGACGGCGCAGTTGAAGAATCTCGGTCAGTTACCCGCCGCGGACAGGCCCGCCGCGGGCCAGGCGATAAACGAGGTCAAGCTCCAGATCCAGGAATTGCTGGAATCGCGCAAGGCGGCGTTGAGTAATGCCGAAATAGCGTCGCGTCTGCAAATTGAAACAATTGATATTTCATTGCCGGGTAGAAGAAACAGTACCGGTGGGTTGCACCCGGTCACGTCGACGATGAATCGTATCGACAAAATGTTTGGCAAGCTCGGTTTCGATATTGCCGAGGGCCCCGAAGTTGAAGACGACTTTCACAACTTCGAGGCGCTCAATATACATGCGCATCATCCCGCGCGGGCGATGCACGATACCTTTTATTTCGACAATGGTATGTTGCTGCGCACGCATACCTCGCCGGTACAAATTCGGGTTATGCAAAATCAGGAGCCACCTTACCGGGTCATCGCGCCGGGCCGGGTGTATCGTTGCGACTCGGACTTAACGCACACCCCGATGTTTCACCAGGTCGAAGGCCTGCTAGTCGACGAAAACGTATCTTTCGCCGATCTGAAAGGAACCCTGGAGGAATTTCTCAAGCTTTTCTTCGAGCAGGATGACCTGAAGACCCGCTTCAGACCGTCTTACTTTCCTTTCACCGAGCCTTCGATGGAAGTCGATATCAGTTGCGTTATGTGTTCCGGTAGCGGTTGCCGGGTTTGCGGCCATACCGGCTGGCTGGAAATATTGGGTTGTGGCATGGTGCATCCCGAAGTGTTCCGTCATACCGGAGTCGATAGCGAAAAATATACGGGCTACGCTTTCGGTTTGGGAGTAGAGCGCATGGCCATGCTGCGTTACGGGGTCAATGACTTGCGCTTGTTCTTCGATAATGATCTGCGATTCCTGCAGCAATTCGCGTAGTCGGGTATCGCAATGAGGCTAAGCGAAAACTGGTTACGCGAATGGGTTAGTCCACCGATCGATAGTGACGCCCTGGTTGCGCAATTGACCATGGCGGGGCTCGAAGTAGAAAGTATTGCTTCAGCTGCGCCGGAACTCGACAATGTTGTCGTGGCTGAAGTTATTGCGCTCGAACAACATCCCGATGCCGATAAGCTCAGCGTATGCAAGGTTAGCGATGGCAGCGATACCTGGCAGGTTGTTTGTGGTGCCAGCAACGTCCGTGTCGATTTAAAAGTGGCGCTGGCGCGGGTGGGCGCGGTATTGCCGGGAATCAAAATTAAAAAGGCCAGGCTGCGTGGGGTCGAATCGCAGGGCATGATTTGTTCAGCTGCGGAATTACAACTCGAGGAATCATCCGAAGGTATTATGGAATTACCCGATGATGCAACAC
Source organism: Gammaproteobacteria bacterium (assembly GCA_029862005.1). NCBI lineage: Bacteria > Pseudomonadati > Pseudomonadota > Gammaproteobacteria > Gammaproteobacteria bacterium. The sequence continues at coordinate 8,567 of JAOTYD010000043.1, forward strand.
CGGGTGCCCCGATCGTCGAATACCTTTCCCTCGATGACAATATTATCGATATCGATTTGACCCCGAATCGAGGCGATTGTCTGAGTATTGCCGGGATTGCGCGAGAAGTATCCGCACTCAATAAAATGCCATTGAATGCACCGAATATAGAAATGGTAGCCGCTGAAATCGATGACAGCTTTTCGGTTGAACTGGAAGCCCCGGAACACTGCCCGCGTTATGTTGGTCGTGTGATTCGAGACATCAATCCGCAGGCGCAAACTCCGCTGTGGATGCAGGAAAAACTGCGTCGCTGCGGGCATCGTCCGATCAGCCCAGTAGTCGATGTTACCAACTACGTCATGACGGAACTCGGGCAGCCGATGCACGGTTTCGATTTCGATAAGCTCAAGGGCGGGATCAAGGTGCGCCTGGCCCAGGTGGGGGAAAAAGTCGCCTTGCTTGATCAAAGCGAAGTTGAATGCCGCGACGATACGTTGCTGATTGCGGATCATCACCAGGGGGTAGCGCTGGCAGGTATTATGGGCGGGCTCGATAGTTCCGTACAATCAGATACCCGCAACATATTTCTCGAGGCCGCGCATTTCACGTTAATCAAACTTGCAGGAAAGGCGCGAAGTTTTGGCATGCACACCGATGCATCGCATCATTTTGAGCGCGGAGTCGATGCCCAGTTACCCTTGCAGGCAATGGAGCGTGCCACCGGGTTATTACTCGATATCGTTGGTGGTAAAGCTGGTCCGGTGATCGACGCGGTCGCCGAGGCGCATTTACCGGGCACCCCAAAAGTTGAGCTACGTTACGAACGTGTGAACCGACTGCTGGGAATTGAAGTGGACCGGGATGAGATCAGCGATATGCTGCTGCGCTTAAACATGCAGGTCAAAGAAACCAATCTCGGCTGGGAGGTAATTCCGCCAAGCTATCGCTTTGATATTGAAATTGAAGCTGACCTGATCGAAGAGATCGGCCGGCTAATCGGTTACAACAATATTCCCGGCAGTCGCGATGCTGTGCTTTCCGAGATGGACAGCTTTACCGAACGAAAGGTCGACGTTAACCGTATCCGTGAGGTTTTGGCTGACCAGGGGTATTACGAGGCCATCACCTATTCCTTTGTTTCATCGGAGCTACAGGATGTACTCGACCCGGGGCAGCAGACGCTGCCGTTGTCGAATCCTATTTCGGCGGATATGTCGGTCATGCGTACCCGCTTGTTGCCAGGCCTGATCCAGGCCTTGCAACACAACCTCAATCGCCAGCAGACGCGCGTGCGGGTATTCGAGACCGGCCTGTGCTTTATCCCCACCAAAGACGGTCTTGAACAGACTCCCCACATCGCAGCCGTTATAACCGGGGGACGTCAAGCGGAGGGGATATACGCGCGGGGCGAGGACGTTGATTTCTATGATATCAAGGGTGACCTCGAGTCGATATTAAATCTTTCCGCTCAGAATGAGCTGACTTATATACGTTCGAATAACCCGATCTTGCATCCCGGACAGGCGGCCGACTTGATAATACGCGGTGACCCCGGTGGTTTTGTCGGCAGCTTGCATCCCGAGGTGTTGAAAAAACTCGATATAAGCCAATCCGTATTTGTATTCGAAATTAAACTTTCAGCGATACTGACGGCAAAATTGCCGAATTTCGTTGAAATGTCACGATTTCCTTCGATCAGGCGCGATATATCAATTACCGTTGATAAAAATCTACCCGTTTGTGACCTGATCGACAGCATTTATGCGATAAAAAATGAAATATTGCAGGAAGTATTTGTATTTGACGTCTATACTGGAAAAGAAGTGAGAAATAATCGAAAAAGTGTCGCTTTGGGCTTGATTTTACAGGACTTTTCACGCACTCTTCTTGACGAGGATGTGGATAAATTTGTTGCTAAAGTCCTCGCACAACTAAAAGAACGTTTCAACGCTGAATTGAGGGAGAGCTGATGTCATTGACCAAGGCTGATATGGCCGAAATGCTATTTGAAGAACTTGGTCTCAATAAGAGAGAAGCTAAGGAAATAGTCGAGCAATTTTTCGAAGAAGTAAAAGTAGCCCTTGAAACCGGCCACCAGGTCAAGTTGTCTGGCTTTGGAAATTTTTTAACCCGGTCAAAGGCTGAAAGGCCCGGACGCAATCCGAAGACTGGCGAAGAAATTCCCATCTCTGCCAGGAAAGTGGTTACTTTTCGGCCCGGGCAAAAATTAAAAATAAGGGTAGAAGCGTATGCTGGAAGCGAGCAACAATAACGAATTACCGGTAATACCAGGTAAGCGTTACTTCACCATTGGTGAAGTTGCTGAGCTTTGCGACGTCAAACCCCATGTATTACGCTACTGGGAGCAGGAATTCCCCCAGCTAAAGCCGGTTAAACGCCGCGGCAACCGGAGATACTACCAACGTCACGATGTATTGCTGATACGCCAGATACGCGGTCTGCTATACGACGAGGGCTTTACCATTGGCGGTGCCCGCCAGCGCCTCGAAGGCGAGGGTGCAAAAGACGATGTCAGTCAAAGCCAGCAAATCATCCGCCAGACCCTGATCGAACTCGAAGAACTTCTGACCTTGCTAAAACGCTAAATCTAGCGTCAAATACCACTTTATAAACGGGGCGTAGCGCAGCCTGGTAGCGTACCTGCATGGGGTGCAGGTGGTCGGAGGTTCAAATCCTCTCGCCCCGACCAAATTCAAAGTCAAAAATAAGGCCTCTTACCGCAAGTTTGAGGCCTTATTTTTGACTTTGAATTTGGTCGGGAGAATGGAACCGAACCCGAGGTTCACAAAATGGCAGGGACTGCCGGTTTGCACAGCGCACATAGTGCGCTGCCCCGAAGGGGTGCGCGCCATGGATGGCGCGCATGAAATCCTCTCGCCTTGGGATGATAGGCGTGAAAGATCCTCACTTGCGTGGGGATGAACTTAAAGTTGAGATGGGCACTTCGAAACCTCTCGCTCCACTAATGAATTTCAAGATCATCAGATTTCCTGGAAACGCTAAACCGTGTGGATTGGCAATTAATTGAGCAGTGATCCGATTCTAAAATGAGCTCTTACTATTCAAATATACTCATTTCAAAGGGCGAAACATTTATCCACAGTAACTTTACCGATAAACAATATATGGTATCGAATGCGGCTCAAGAACACTAGATATAGTGGTTATCTGGATAAACCTGAGAATAAACGGTACAATTCAATGCGTCATTATTCATGATCTTTGCGGGAATTGTACTATTTATTATTTAATAGACAGTTAACGGATCTCCTATTTTGACCAAACAACAGCAAGAGCAAGAGCATTTTCAGCGTCTCGGCCTTCTGCTTGCATTCGGTAGCGGTATCCTGATCTGGACCATTATTATCCTGTTTTTTTATAGTATCGTTCAGTAACAGCTCCGTATCGCAACTAGAGTCGTCCACCTGCTGACGCAGGCCGGAGCCCATCCTTTTATATTGTTTTCAACGAACGGTCTTGTAAAAAGGCCGTCAGGTCGTGGCCGAGCGCCTTCTCTGCGCAAACGGGCCGGTCAGTAACAGCTTGATCAGTTCGCTTTGGCGCGATACGCCGGTTTTGCGAAACACTGATTTCAACTGGGATCGGATCGTATGCGCACTGTGGTGGGACTGATTGGCGATCTGATCGATGCTGTGACCGTTAGCGAGACTGATTGCAACCTGGGCTTCCGATGGTGTCAGGTTATATACGCTCACCAGGTTGTCGACCGATATTGGTTGCTGCAGGTTAGGGTCACTTAAAAACACTGCAACCTTTGCCCCCTCGTAATCGAGATCCGAAGTAATCAGCTGCGCGTGCATCGGTGTAACCAGGATTGGCAGGGGAGCCTCGACGTCCGGGTGAGTAATGCCGATGGCAACGCTTTGTTTCCACGAATCATCGGGATCGATCGCTGCGGTATCGATAATCGTCTTGCGCAGATTTTTTTCATCTTCCGGGTTGATCAGAAATAAATTCCCTTCCTGTAACTCCAGTGCCGGGTGCGTTTCAATAATCGCTTTTGCTGTCGGATTGATATACACGGGTTGACCGTTACGGTCGTAAAGGATGAGACCGATAACCAGTCGGTCGAGACCTTTCAGCAAGGCATCTTGTCTGAGCCGTAAATGCGTGAATTCGGAGTGTATCTTCAGGGCGCGGCTCATGTGCGGCAGTATTTCATCGATTACCCGCATGTCACCATCGCTCCATTCCCCAACGCTTTTTTTACGCAGTATCACGATTCCGGCCTTGTGGGTCTTGGTATCGACAACCTGGGCACCACCCACATAATAAATGCCGTTGGGTTTCATCCAGGATTGGTAAAGTGCGGAATCGATTGGCATAACGCCTTTGCTGCCCGGATGAAACTGAATGCACCTCAGGTCTTCCGAAGAACCGGTTCCACTCTTCGCAAACATACCATCCAACGAATCGCATTGATCGCCAAAACTGATGCGTTGATCCTCGGGCAGCCCGTACTGTGCGATACTGCTTGCAACTTCCATTTCTTTGTTAATGTAATACAGGCAAGCGGCGTTTGAGCGCGTCAATTTCGTGACCATGGCCACCACGTAATCCCAGTGCGATGCGTCAATGGTTGCTTCGTAAATCTCGGATACGATATGGGATGAACGCCTGCGATCCATATATTACCTATCCCTTTATTTAACTCGTTCCATTAAGGAGTTTTATTTTATAGTAATTTATCGCCTTATAGTAACTTATAGCCTTATTTACCCCATATGGGTTAAATAACCCAAAGTGATTTTGTGTGGCAGCGCACGTTTTAGCTAGATATTTGATTTTAGGCGCTCTATCGGGGCGTACCGTGCATGGGATTGCTTCAGATTATGGAAATCACGCGTTGGATCGATGAGTTCAGTGATTGAACGACCCTTGCAGGAGTTGTTGTGGAAAAAAACGCTTCAAACCGACAGGCTGAACGCGATCCACATAAACACAAACAACATTAGGAATGTATTGGATTGTATAACCGCTTACACTTTAATAAAAACGGATTCGGTACTGAATTTAATTGATTATATTTTCAGAGTCGGGTCATTAGCTGTATTGATCGGGTAACGATCGGGAAGTTCAGATGCCAACAAAGCAGGAACCGAATCGGCGGGGCACCTACCGGCAGTTTCTAACCATCACCTCGCGCTGGATGGATAACGACGTTTATGGCCATATCAACAATGTCCAGTACTACAGTTATTTTGATACGGCGGTGAATCGGTTTTTAATCGACCAGGGAGTGCTCGATATCCACCAGGGCGACGTGATCGGTCTCGTGGTTGAAACGCATTGTAATTTTTTCGCCAGTGCCGCGTTTCCCGAGGATATCGAGGTAGGTATCCGGATTGCTCACCTCGGCCTCAGTTCGGTACGCTATGAAATCGGGCTGTTTGTAAAGGATCGTGAACCAGCGATTGCACAGGGCCATTTCGTGCATGTCTACGTGGACCGCGACAATCAAAAACCAGTGGATATTCCAGATAATCTACGCTCGGTTCTGTCTAAGATCGCATCAGACTAGTACATGCAAGTTGATGCCCAACCTGGCGAGAACCGATCCCTGGTTAGTAATGCGGTAATCGATAGTTATCACGATGATTCGATTTTGACCCAGTCGGCAATATTTTCGTTTTCACGGCTATGCATAACCTCAACTTTACGTCCTGCTTCGCAATCGTCGATGCTCGCTTCGATATTGGTTTTTTTCTTTTTTGAGCGATCAAGCCACATTCGAGTCGATGGGGAAATAGTAATTTCTTTTTCGCCGGTACTGGTTTGCATCACAAAGCTATTAGTCTGCCTGTTTACGACAGTGATTTTACCGATGTAGCTGTACTTGTTTGAAATGCCGGGTGACATTCCAATTGGAATAAACTGTTCGGCGCTTTGTTGGGCGTAACTCAAAGACGGCCCCCAAAAAGTGATCGTCAAGAGCAACGTTACAGTCGAGATTTTGCTCATATTTAAAGCTCTCATTAGATAACCTCCATTATCGATATCGACGGAATCTATTCCGACAGATTATTTCGCGCTTCAATATGCGCCGAAATCGCATCCTTGACATACTGGTTTCGATCCTTTGTCTTTGAAGCGGATATCGCTTTTTGGACCAAAGCAAGCGCTGTCTCCAGGCTGATCACTGCTTCGGGGTGCAGGCCCCCACCGCTTAATACCTGCAGGGCATCATCGGTTTCGGAAATCGCGCGTTCCAACAATGGTTTGCTGTGCTCGATATCATCATCTGATTCTTCCGAGGCGCGCTCGAGTAAATCAATGCTGCTGCGTATATTTTCCAACGCGTTAATAACCCGCAAAAATGCAGCAACGGCTACGACCTGGGTCGCGTCTAAATTAATTGCACTGCCAGTTGCATTAACCAGCAATTGACCTGCAGGAGAATTGGTAAACGCATCTCCATTATAAAATGCGACCGAGCCTTCGATTGTTTCCACCGAGTTATTATGAAAAAACGGTCCTGTGTCTGCTGCTTCGACCAGTGTCGGTGTATTAAATTCGCCGTTTCCTGGAGATCCGAAACCATCATCCGGCGGTACCCGTTGATCGGTAAGCCTGGCAGGCTGATCGGGTAGATCCTCCACACCCGTGTTGAAGTTCAAATTACCGGCACCGGCCCCGAAAATAGCAGGATCTCCGTTAGCACCGGCATTGAAGTGGCATGCGTTACACTTCCCCAAACCGTTATCCATGAAAATTTCCTGACCCCTCGCGGCGACGATACCTTTTAATCCAAGGGGAAGCTCTAATTCTACCTGTCGACCGAGAGATAACTGAAAAGCCTCAAGCGCATCGAGCTCATCATCCGTGGGAAGCCGGAAGTCTACCCCGACAATTCTGTCGGTCGTTTTAGTGAAATGTTGAATCACGGCGCCGACTGCAAAAGATCGCAACGAACCATCGCCGGGTGCGCCGTCACCAGACCACCCCGTGCGAGGCCCGTCACGGCTATCGATCGAGGTTTTCTGGGCTAGCGTATGCGGGACACCACGCATATTGAAATCACCTTCCAGATCAGCAAAACCATCTTGATTTTCCAATATCAGCGCGAACCCTCGCATTAAAACCGGGTTTTCAAAGTTTTCGGCAAGATCCGAGTTCGTTTCGGCGACAAACAGCGGATCGCTGGGATCCAGGGTTGCTATAAATGAAGGGGTCAGCCCGAAATTGTCTGTTGGTCGATGGCAAGTAGCGCAGGTACGCCCGTTTCCGGAAAAAGTTTCGTTGAGGAATATTTGTTCACCGATTTCCTCCAAAGTAGGAGGTGGCGGATCTTCACAGCCCGATATGAGTAGTGTTATTGAAGCGAGAAAGAAAGTGATGGCGGTATTAAACCGACCAGATGATAGGTGGTGGCCTGATCGAATCATCTCTGTACTCCATTCCTAAGTACTAAGCAGCAGAGATCATAATCGTCTAGAAATTAAAATCCACTATTATTCCCTGGAGAATGGCATTGTGAGAATCATTTCTCCTTGTAAAGTTTCAAAAATTCAACAAATTGAATAGTTTTCAGTTTTTCTGAATGGATAAGGCCGTCCCTGGCCCTATAATAGATAGCGGTAATTTATCTATTCATTGACTATCAGGTTACCGTCATTGAGCAGGTTGTTGAGGATATCTGCATCGGTCAGTGTTCCACCGGCCGTTAAGTCGACACCACTTAGCACAATTTGCTGTGAAGTCTCGAATGTTCCAGTGTCACCGTCGACGTCGATGTTGATTATGGTAGCGCCGGCGGCACCGTCATAACTGAAATTTAGGAATCCGTCCAGTGAACCCAGGTCTTCCCCCTGCAACATGTCGGAAAGGTCGAGTACGTCGCCACCGACACCCGCGGTGAAATCGGCAATGGTATCGACGGCGGGCGTGCCAACCGTACCTTCATCACCGGATTCGAGCGCGAAGATATCGATGCCGTCACCGCCAATGAGGCTGTCATCACCGCTGCCACCGATCAGAATATCCGCTCCGGCTCCGCCATTAAGCTTGTCTGATCCAGCTCCGCCCGATATCCAGTCGTCATTGTCGGCGCCAAAAATTATGTCGTCGCCCGCGTTACCGGAAATGCTATCGGTAAGATTACTTCCTAATATACTGGTGCCCTCTAGACCGTCGGCGAAGGACCCAGAAATTTCAATGTCATAGGTGGTGACGAATGTCTGGTCATCCGCTGCTTGAGTAACCGCAAAGTTGGTCGCTAAGTTCAGATCTACCCGGGTATCTTCCTCGACTGCATAGACTGATAATTCAAAGCTATCGGACGAAACCGGTGCCTCCAGAATGATGGAAACCTCGGCCGTACCCGACGCATCGATTGTTGGATCTGCCTCGATACGAACATAGGTTCCCGCCGTCAGGCCATAGTTATTGCCAGCCGCGAGAGTGACGAGGGAGGTATTGGGCTGACCTGTCGGAAAAGTGAGGCCATCGGACATGGCTGCATCAGGCAGGTGCACGAGGAAATAGTGGATCTCCTCGGCGAGGTTATTAGTGCCGAAATTGGCGCTTAGATTGTAAGTAAACTCGGCGCCGGGCTCGAGATTGTTTGGACGCGGGCCTACGGCCAACGATTCGAAACCATCGCCCTGCAATTCGTTCACGGCGGTTGAAACCAGCAGGCTTACTGTCCCGGTGTTGATATCGATTTCGTAGATCTCTCCAGTTGCGCGGTCAAGTGCCCACAGGTTACCGTTCGGCCCAGGTGACATACCCTGTATATCGAGGTTTTGCCCGATTTCAAACAATTGGGTATTGGTGATGTTACCCGGGTCCGACAGATCGAACGAATGCAGGTAGGTCTTGTTGGTACTAGTGACGAGCCCGAGGAACTCGGCAGTTTCTTGATAAAAATCGAATGCGCCGGTTTTTTCGCCGAGATCGCCGAACTCGGTGACTTCTCCAGTTGCTTTATCGATGCTGTAGAGAATCGATGAGTTGCCCTCAACATTAGTGTAATACAAGGTGTCACCGGGACCGATTGTTCCTCCCATCGAGCCGCTATTTATGTCGAGGAGGTCGTTATTCGGCCCACTCAGTTCTAAATATTCGCGGACTACAGCGCTGCCACCATTTTGCGCGATATATGCCTCGTCCTTGCTGAAGGCGAAAAGACCGGGATGTTGTCCGGTTCCCATACCGTACAGGTAGTCGGTCGCGGGGTCATAGGTAAGTCCCTCGATGTCGAGTTCCTGGACTTTGAGGGTCCCGAAGTCGATAAAGCCATCGCCGTCACCGTCCTTGTTTATACTGACTGTGGGGGCATCTACGCCAAGCGTGTTGAGCAGTGCAGAATCGATGCCGGTCTCGGATACATTTCCGGAGCCATCCGTATGGGTTGCATGGACCGTAATCGTGCTTCCTTCTACCGGCGCCCCAAACGTAGTGGTTATGTTTCCACTCGAAATATCGGCGGATGTTAAAACCAGCGCCGTCGTAGTCGTTCCATCCGTGATGGTGATGACATCACCGGCTAACGCGGACGACGGTATACCGATAGCCACATTAAGATCGCCTGCCAGTTCGGTTGCCGAAATAATCCTATTGTTGTTGCTATCTTCGGTGATGGTTACCGAAGGAGCATTGCTTGGTACGTGATCGATCAACGCTGAAGCGATACCGCTCGGCGTAGTATTTCCCGAAGCATCGGTCAGGCTAGCTGATGCAGTGAAATTGCTGCCTGCGCCGGTTGGATGAAAGGTAACGCTGACGCTGCCATTAGTGATGTCGGCAGCTGTTAGTACTATTTGCACGGTCTCACCTTCAGCCACAACCGTTAACGTATCCCCGGCAGCCGCAGAGGCGGGTAAACCTATCGTAGTATCCAGTTCGATTGACTGCGCCAGTCCTATCTTCGTTATATCCCCGGTTACCATGTCGAGTTGCCAGAGAAACGCACTTCCGGTGGCCTTGTCTTCTGCGACCGAGTAGGCATAACCATTGTTGCCAAGCGAAGCGCTTACTAGAGTCGGATTTTCTGCGACTGCATCCACTTCGACACCGAAGCTCGCATTTGTCGAGGCACCCTGGCTGTCAGTTACAGTATAGGTAAAGTCTTCAACACCCAGGACGTCGGCCGAGGCAGGGGTATAGACAAAGCTGCCATCAGAACTAACCGTCAATTCCCCATTCGTGGTCGTAATCGTTACGCTACCACTCGCTGGAACGGAATAACTGTTACTGCCAAAGCCGATTTCCGTGACCGACAGGCTGTCGCCATCCGGGTCAATGTCGTTGATTAGTAGGCCGCTTGTGCTATTGACAGTTAAGGTCGTGTTGTCTGCGACCACGTAATAATCGTCGGTTACCGTTGGGGCATCATTGGCGCCGGTGATGGTAATGGCCTGGGTCGCAGTCGTACCATCATCGGAGGTAAAGGTAATGGTATCGACCAGGGTCTCGCCGGCTGCAAGGGCATTGACAACAGGATCACCGTTATCGAGGGTGTAGGTCCAGTTCCCACTGCCATCGACAGTCACGGTGCCGTAAGTCGCAACACTGCTCACCAGCGTGCCTTCACCGTTGTCGACATCGCTGATCGCGATCATGCCCGAAGCGGTCTGGTTGGCCAAATCATCTTCAGTGACCGCGGTATCGACTGGGGATACCGTAATGGTGGCCGCATCGTTCGTCCCGGTGATGGTGATGGCCTGGGTCGCAGTTGTACCATCATCGGAAGTAAAGGTAATGGTATCGACCAGGGTCTCGCCATCGGCGAGGGCCTGGACGGTGGCATTGGCGTTGTTCAGGGTATAAGTCCAGTTACCCCCGCTCTCGGTGACCGAACCATAAGT
>JAOTYD010000044.1 GCA_029862005.1 Gammaproteobacteria bacterium
CACCAATTTATCAGTACACTCGCAAGCAAAGCTTAATGCGGTGGCACGTCAGTTAAATGAACGACCACGCAAGACATTAGATTTTGATACACCAGCAGAACGATTTAATGCATGTGTTGCGTCGACCAGTTGAGCTGACAGCCGAAGATTGCCCCTGGTGCTATGGATTTGAGTGTCAGCTTACAAGAAAGCAGACTCTGAAATCCTAAAACTCAGCGGCAGAGACCGACCCAATTGAGACACTCACCTTAAGCTGGCTTTTATCAGCAGTTTTTCTTTAGTGCTAGCAACCGCCGGTACAATTTCCTTTGTCGTTGAAAGACATGGTGCGTCCGCTTAGTGGTACATGAACTTTGGCCTTGGTCAATTTCTTAAACAACGCCAAACGCGTGCCTTCAATAATCTTACCACCTGATGTTGATGGCTGGTTGGCATGCGAGGCGATAATCGACTCGGGTTTAACCAGATTGTTGAGCACCCAGGCAGCTTCCTTAGGCCCGGTGGTGAAGGTATCGCCGATGTTAATCACCACCAGTTTCGCCTTGTAGTGATCCCGCACCACAGTTTCCTGCTCGGCAGTGATCCCGGTATCCCCGGAAAGATAGGCCGCCAATCCATTCGAGAAAGTAAGTACATAACCTGTCGGTGGCCCGGCGTAGGCAGTGAGACCGGCGGCGTTGAGCATTTCTCCGAGTTCGCCACCGATCATGCCGCCTGCTATTCCGTTGGAATGTACAGCCGGAACCGTGGTAATGGTGACACCGCCAACTTTGCGTGACGCGCCGAAACGGACTAGTTGCGAATTCTTCGGATCACTACCCAGAGACTTCAGTTTAGCTGCGAAGAACTTAGGCATTTCACTGCCGGTGACAATTTTTGCACTCTTTACGTGTGCGATGTTGGCAGCGTTAGTGTTGGGCAACGCACTGACGGGAAATTTCGTGCTTTTGCAATCACCATTTCCGGGGGCAGCGATATGCTTGTCGCCGACATGATCGCCGTGCATGTGACTGATCAGTACCGCGTCGATTTTACCCAGCCGCGGATCGTCAGGACCGGCTACGGTACGGCCAGGATCGTAGAGCAAACGGGTGCCATCCGGATCTTCCAGGATCATGGCCCGGTCCAGCTGGCAAAATTCGCCCTCCATGCTGCCCAACGGAGTGATTTTAACATCTGCGGTCGCGGCTGATTGCGCTGACAGGGTCACTGCCGCCAATGCCGCAGCGAAATAAATGGTGCGTATGTCTGGTTTCATATGGGACTCCTTTGTGTGATTAGTTTTATACCAGTCTATTACCTAGCGATCGAGCATACAAATCACCTTTAACAGTGAAGGTTGAATCACTGAATGAAGTTATGTGTGAGCGTCTGTATATGGCCGAAGATTGTCTCCTGCCAGGACTTGACGAGGGTTGGCTTACGAGAAAGCTGCCGCACAAATTCGATTTATCAGCGACGATAACCAATCCACAACAGTCATTGGTAAATTTAATCGGGTAAACCTGCTTTGCGTAGTCCTTCTGCGAAACGCACTATCTCGGCTGGGTCGCGATAGGTGAGATTATCCGTATACTCGTTTATTGAAAAATTTGGATTCACTTTAATAATCTCTGCTGCCGAGACCATGGCGGCTTCGATCTGACCTGATTCACCCAGAATCTCGGTAAGGCCGATTTGCCCCTCTAGAGAATCCGAATCTCGGCGGATCATCTCAGAAAAAGCACCAATTGATTCCTCTGTCATGCCAAGTGATCTGAAAACCTGGCCCAGTGCTGCGAGGTACCACAACGGATATACCGGACTCAAACGCATTGCTTTTCGAATACGCTCCAAGGCTATCTCGGATTCTCCGCATTTATTCAACACAATGGCGGAAACCCCAAGATTGTTGGCATTGTTGGGTGCCATTTCAACTGATTTGTTAGTGTTGATTGTCGCCTCATCAAACTGTTTCGAATTGAGACAAAGGAGTGACAGCATAGAGTAAGCATCGGCAAAAGACGGGTCGCATTCAAGCGCTCTTTGTGCGTATTCTTGTGAAAATTTCAATGCCTGTTCACGCTCTACCTTGGGATACCTGGCATCTTCTTCCATATGAAAATAGCATCCGGCAAGTAAATCCCAGGCTGCTGCAAAATTCGAATCGGCCTCAATCGCTTTCCTGGCGAGCCGAATTACTTCATGATGATTTTCCGTTCGGTAGGCATTTAGTAAATCACGAGCCATCCGGAAATATTCCCAAGCCTGTAGGTTCTGTGTTCCACTGGACCAAAATCGTGATTGCTCCCCTGCCAGTAATTGAACGTCGAGGGCCGAAACTATTTCACGCATTATCTCGTCCTGTACTGCAAAGAAATCTTCCAGATCACGGTCGTAGCGTTCCGCCCAAATATGCTGGTTGGTGGCAGCATCTATGAGCTGAGCTGTTACCCTCACTCGGTTGCCAGATTTGCGTACACTACCCTCAAGAACATAATGCACACCCAGGTCACGACCCACTTGCTTGACGTCAACCGCCTTGCCTTTGTATGTAAAAGTCGAGTTTCGCGCAATAACCGTCAATGCCGAGGTTTTGGATAACGCGGTGATGATGTCTTCGGAAATTCCGTCGCTGAAGAATTCCTGCTCGGGATCACTGCTCATATTTGTAAAAGGTAACACCGCAATAGATGGTTTCTTGGGTAAGCGGTGCCCTTCCGCTTTTGACTGTATTTTTAGATGCGACTCGGAAATTTCACTCCCAGACTTAAGACTGGCTGAATAGACCTTAACAGGCTCTTCGAATCCCTTGACTAGTTGTTCTCCTAAGTTCTCGTATTCGAAAGGCAGGCGTTTAGGAACCGTCTCGTATGCTGCTCCCTGAATACATACTCCGCCATTCTTGGCCAGCTGCTCCAGTCGTTGCGCTAGCACTACACCCTCGCCAGTTACCGTATTATCAGCAATTACTACCTCACCCATTGCAATACCAACTCGAAGCACGGGTTGAAAGTCATCAGATATTTCTTCATTAGAACTGATGTTGGCGGCCTGAAAAGCTAGGGATGCGTTAAGTGCGTCTGACGCCCTGCTAAATTCGGCCACCAGCGCATCCCCTCGAATCTCGTGAGCGATTCCGTTATGGCTGCTGATGGTTTCAGAAAACCGTCTAAACGTATCTTGAATGCGTTCGTGCGCCAGGGTTTCGTTACGTTGTACGAGCGAGGTCGAGCCGACCACATCGGCATGGAGGATTACAGCTAGCTTTCGAGATAGTTGATCCTTTTCCATGGATTGCCTTGTTGAATATAATTGGGAAAATTCTATCACAAGCAGTTTTCGGATGATTTTAGGTTTAGAAACTGGCGAGAGTCCGCTCCTGGCCGTAGGTTGTCGCTGACCACTTCGTTTTGAGCGGCAGCTTTGGAGCAAATAGGCCTTTGGAACGGGATTCTAGAAGGCGACAAACGACCTAACGGAGACACTCGACGCTAACCAAATAAAATAAACTTCTTTTATTTCAACACTATAAGTATAAAGAGAAACAATAGTCGGTGGTTACCAAGCGAGTAACATAGCGTTGGTACCTTTTATGCTAAGAACGAAACTCGGGGGAAAGCATGAAAAGATTGCTCACTATTCTCGCGTTGGAGATGCTGTTGCCGATTGCAGTTTTTTCCAAAGTGTTGTTTGCTAGCTAAACACGACTATGGACTACTTTCGACTAATGGCCGTAGCAATTATGCTGCTAATAGCTAGTGTACTACCTGCAAATAATGTCTTTGCTATGGAAGCATGCACAATTGAAGAAGGAATGATATTTGAAGACTGGCAAAGCTGGCAGAAATTGACACACACTCATTTTTTCGAAAGGCCACAGCGAAACCTGGGTAGATGTTTATGTCAATGAGCTTGCTGAAGAGACCTATCGTAATACCGCTGGGCCATATCTTGTTTGCGCAAAAATTGTCAAGGCCTCTTATGATGACGAAGATGGGAAAGAGTTCAGGAGTCTAACCGTGATGGTAAAAATGCCGGACGGATATGATCCCGAAAACGGCGATTGGTAGTATGCAATTTATCATGATGTTGCAGGCATTAAGCCTGTTAAACAGGGGAGGCTCTACAACGATTGTATTTTATGTCATAAAGGTGCGTCCGATACGGATTATCTTTTCTCAAAAGACGTGATGGTTGAGGTTGACAAAAATTGATAATGTTGCCGTTTGGCAGTTTTCGATATAGTTTTAATGCGGATAGTCATTTTTGTAATCTATCGGTTTTCAATTCCTATTTAGTAATTCAATTTCATAACTACATAAAAATAATTCCAGCGCCAACTAGCGAGTTAAGTATCACTTTATGATCTCGCACCAAAACCAAAAAAGCACTCGTAAGCCGGCAACTATCCGATAGGTTCCCAATATCGGCTGGGTAGCCTCGATTAGACAGTAATTTATAGGACGAGTATGATTGCCGATATCGATTGCCACCAGCGTCGATGTCGATCATGACCGTTGCCGAAGCTGCAGATTCTACTGGTACCTCGACCGTCGAAACCCGGTCGATCCTACCATATGGTATTACTGCGTTTTTTGGTGCCGGTGTGTCGATACTGGTGTGCTACGGCAAGACATTCCTGCTCGCGATTCCCGCGCTGTTCACAGGTAGTATGCCCGAATTCAATCCGCACTTGCAGGCCGTGCTGATGTGGGGGTTTGGAGCGATCGCCGTATACGGCCTGATACAAGACCGCAGGATTCACGGCAGTCTGGTGCCGACGGTGCTCGGTGTCGTCTCAGTGGTCACCATAATCGCAACCCTCTACGGTTATTACCTGGTTGCGGCCGAATCTTTCGGCTATGTATTACTTTTATCGGCGGCATTCACTAATCAAATTATGATTCTCAACTTTCTCAACCGCGAAGTGAAATTCAAGGCGCTGGAAGTCGAGGAGCTGAATTCCGATCTCGAGGCACGGGTCCGGGAGCAGGTTAACGAAATCGACCGCCTGAACCAGCTCAGGCGCTTTCTGTCACCCGAGGTCGCAAACCTGGTTACCGAACAGCAGGAAAAAACCATGCTGCAAAGCCATCGCGCTTATATCGCCACGGTATTTTGCGACTTGCGCGGGTTCACCTCTTTTTCAGTCAACATGGAACCCGAGGAGGTCATGAATGTGCTACAGGCCTACCACGAGAGCTTGGGGCAGCTGGTGGCCGACTATCAGGGTACCATCGACCACCGTGCGGGCGACGGCATGATGGTATTTTTCAACGATCCGCTGCCTTGCGACGAACCGGTATTGAGGGCGGTAGAACTTGCGTTAAGTATGCGCGAGCGCTTCAATGAAATGAACCGTGACTGGCACAGGCGCGGCTACGAGCTCGGATTTGGCGTTGGCATCGCCAGTGGCTATGCCACGCTTGGAATAGTGGGCTATGAAGGCCGTTACGACTACACTGCAAACGGCAACGCGGTCAACCTCTGCGCCCGCCTGAGTGATGAAGCCGGAGACGGGCAGGTATTGATCGACCACAAGACTTACGTCGAGATCGAGGATAAAGTCGAGGTGGAAGCCGCTGGCGAACTGGAACTGAAAGGTTTCGTTAGCAAAACCCGGGTCTACGATTTACTCAGCCTGCGCGTTAGTTGATCCTTTTCGATCTGCGGCAAACGCGATTGAGACGAGCGTCCGCTACTGGCCGGAGATTGCCCCCTACCAGTGCCTGGCGAGCGTCTGCTAACGAGAAAGCTGCCGCTTAAAATATGTTAAGCAGTGGCGATTTGCGACCCAATATAGATACTTACACCCGTTCTCAACTTCTAGCGCAGTGGGCACTTTGGTCCGGTTGCATGCGCTTGTTAGGGGCAAATGACAGTTTTGTTGTATTCCTTAACGCCAATAAATCCCCCTTTCATTGAGTTACTCTATAGTAACAAAGTGATGATTTCACTCGTCGAACGAACAAGGCGTCAGTCTCATTCTTGGGCCCTGCCCGAGTAACCAGGTTGTCAGTTTATCGGGATCCACGCCGAAACCATCCCACAGGTCCCCAAGGTCAATCTTTGAATAGATCGAGCCTGATTGAAAGTCGGGACTGTCGAAGAGATATGGAAAGCTACCTTTCCAGCGGCCGCCGCATACACAATTTCGGGTTGGCTCCGGTGAACATTCCCATCGACGCCGCATCAACAGTCTTTGTCCCGCTACCGTGTTCTCGCAAGCGACAGACGGAAAACCAGCGCCGAGCGCGATGTAGATCGGGGCGGTATCCTGCGACAGACCCTCGCATTTAACAAGTTCGAAATGTGGGTCGATGATATCGACCGGTGATACTTCTCCAGATGCGTAGCGTTTTTCGAGTTCGGCCTCGAGTTCGCCCAGCGGCGTATCGGGGTCACTCGGTCTCAGCACACGCCTGTGAAATGCTGCGGCGCCAAGCGCTATCTCACTTTTATCGATGACCTTGCCGGGCGTGCCGTCCCAACTCGCGAGTGCACTAGCAACAGTGGCGAAATGATCCATCGCCTTTTCCCTGCAAACATTGGGTTGTATCTGGTAAGGCCAGGGCTCCGTGAGCTGCCAGACGGTTTCACCGTTTTGGCGATCTTTCAGTAGGTAGGTTATATCCGTGAATCGCCCGACGTTCTTACTGATTTTCCAACCTTTCGGGGGATAGATTTTCGGGAGATAATTTATCATCGTGAACGGGTGGGAGTCGGGCCTAATGATTTGCCAATCTTTCGGGACATAGATGATATCCGGCTTTGAGGCTCTACTTTCCAGGGAGTATCTGGCGGCTGTGCCCTGTTGCACCAGCGTCAGGCCGCTTTGGGCCAGCCAGTTGGCCAATACCTCGCCGAACTGCTTCTCGTACAAATAGAACTTTGAGCCCGCCCAACTCCGACAGCCGAAACCGGGTCCATCCCCTTGTGGCTGATGAATCATGATACTGTCTTTGACGATCGCGGTGGGGGTAACGCTGACCGGAGGTCTGAGCTGCTTCGGCGAGTTCGTTATGCCACAGCCAACGAGTAAAAAAATACATGCGGCCAATGCCGCAATGCGACCGAGGTCGACGCCCGAACTAAACAGGCGACAGCTAATTATGGACTTTTCCAAGTGCTTCTCCCGTGGGCATAGTATAAATAACTAGAAGAATAAAAGTTCTATTTGCCAGTATCAATCGGCGAAATCAAATCCAGAATCTATCCTTTTTCTGTTATTTACTGTAATGCCCGAATAATTGCCCACCGTTTTGTCTTTTGTTCCCCAATGTTCAACAGTTGATTATTTGGAGGGCTCAATTGGTGTGTTATGCAATTGGTACAAACATTGCGATATTAAGCAAAATTTTGTCACCCATTTTCAATAAGCTCTATGTCCATTCGTGGCCGAAATCCGTATCTGTGATCGAATCTACGAGCATCTATGATAGATAAAGTGGTCCCATTCCCGAAGCAACAAAAAATCGACTCCTGTTGATTCGAGTCAATATTTTGCGATCCCTTTGCGACAACATAACCAGCAAAGATATTTGGTTGTGTTTGTAATCGCTAGTAAAACAAGCTAAAAATGAAGAGACCCCACAAACGGTTAATATTGGCGACGCTGGTTATCTTGGGGACTGCGTCTCTTCTGGATGTTTATTGGGCATGGGTGGGCGCATCAGAAGAAAAGATCCAACAGCCCTGGGATAGAACACAGCTGGAGCGTGGCTTAGAGATATATGATAAGTACTGTGCGCTCTGTCATGGCGACAATGGCGAAGGCTATGCAGCCGATAATGCCAATGCGCTGAATAACCAGGATTTCCTTGTTTCCGTTAGCGATAATTTTTTATGGGAGAGTATCGCAAAAGGGCGCCCTAAAACGGCAATGGCCGCACATGCAAAGCTTTATGGGGGACCTCTTGAAGACGCAGATATCGACTCACTGGTAGCCTTGATCCGTAGCTGGCAACACGAGGCGTCCGTAATTTTTACCGCTGAACCGATTCTTGGCGATCCCGTATCGGGTCGGACCGCGTACAACAATTTCTGTGCTAGTTGCCACGGTGATCAAGGTCAGGGCGTGACGGCGGTAAGTCTGAACAATCCCGAATTCTTGGCCCTGGCCTCCGACGAGCAAATTCGAATAGCCATTATTAATGGCCGCCGTGAAACACCGATGGTGGCTTATCGGGACTTGCTTTCGGAAGATACGATCGACGACTTGGTTGCCCTGATCCTTAGTTGGAAGCGAGATGTTCCGAGACGAATTGAGGAACCGGAGCTGACGGATTTTCCAGAGGTAGTGTTAAATCCTGATGGTCCATCACCGCAATTTTCGTTGCGGGAAGGTCGATACGTGTCAGCAGAGCAGCTAGATGCAGCGATGCGCGCCGGGTTTAGGATGATCATACTTGACGCCCGCCCACCATCGGACTGGTTTCTGGCGCACATACCGGGTGCCATCCCGGCTCCCGCATACGATCCGGATTCAGTCATTGTGCTGCTGCCCGAAGACGATACCTGGATTATTTCCTACTGCGCTTGCCCGCACAAATACTCTGATCAATTAACCAATGCGCTCAGAAGCGCCGGATATAGAAATTCAGTCGTACTGGACGAAGGCGTCAGGTGGTGGCAGCAAAATGGATATCCGATGAAGTACGGGCCCTGATCTCGGGATAAGGATTTAAACTGGCTTAACTCCAAATAATTGCCAGAGTCTGATTATGGCCGAAGGACGAAGCCCAGGTAGCGCTTCTGAGTGTCTGTTATCGGGAAAGCTGCTTACCGCATGAGCTGTTGATTTTAACTTCTCATTCCGAGATGAAATATTCGATCGAAAATTTATTCTACCGTTTGATGGAACATGGTTATTCACCAATAGAAATTGGCTTTTGGCTGCGGAACATGAGTGCCAGTGGAATCCCGATAAGCGAAATAAATGCGGCCGCCAAGAAAGCATCGCTGTAGGCGATCATTTCCGCCTGACGTAACACTTCTTGTTCCAGGGCGATCAGACCCTGCGGTTCGTGTGGATCCCAGTACTCTGGAATTGCCAGCAAACGAAAACGATCATTAAATGGGTTTATGTAAGCGCCAACAACCGAGTGGGCGACCTGGGTCATGCGAGTCAGGATGGTGACAATTGCAGCGATACCGACAGTGGCACCAGTGAACAACAGGGTGTAATAAAGTGCGAAACCCTCGGTCTTTAAATGATTTGGTAAAGTTGAGAAGGTTAGTGTGTTGATCGCGATAAAAATAGCTCCAGCCGCTGCACCTTGCACCATATTGATCCAGAACACCTCGACAGTGCTAACGTCCGCTGTCCATTCGGCCATCATGTAGCCTGAAACCAGTGCGAGGATGAAAGACACCACCAGCACAGTCTTCGGAGGTAAATAACGGTCATATCGGGCCAGCAATGCCGAAGCAAACATTAGCCCCGCTCCACGAGATAACAGTAAGATGCCGGTGTCGAGCACTGGATATCCCGCTACCTGCTCTAGCATCAGCGGTAGAATTACCAGTGGCAGGGTTGCTATCGCACCATTTGCCAGCGCTAATACCAATCCCAGGCAATAATTAAAATCACGGAAAAGCGCCGGTCGGAAAAAAGGATGATCCGTGGTCAGTGAGTGGACGACGAAATAATAGAGTCCGAGGGCTCCGAGGCAAATTTCGATGATGATCTCATAGGAGTCGAACCAGTCGAGGCGTTCTCCCCGGCTAAAAGCAATCTGAAATGCAGTCACACAGACGATGATTGCCAACAGACCCAACCAGTCTAGTTGGTTGTCGGACTCCGGTTCGGTCGGGGGTAATACCACTATGGCAGCGATGAATACGATGACGGTTAACGGTATATTGAAATAGAATATCCACGGCCAGGTCATGAATTCGACGATAGCACCACCTGCGGCTGGTCCGAGAACTCCTCCACCAATAATTCCCAGGGTCCAGATCGCTGTCGCTGAACCATGCCGTTCGCGGGGAAACACATCAACCGTAATTGCTTGACTGAGGGGTAACATCGGTGCGCCAAAAATTCCCTGGATTAAGCGCCAGGCGACCTCCTCTTCAATTGTTGTCGCGGACCCGCACATAAACAGGCTGATGCCGAATCCGAATAGCGCGATCAAGAATACCTGCTTGCGACCGAAGCGACTGGCAAGCCAGCCCGTGCAAGCGATGGTAATAACGGAGCCCATGATGAACGCCGTCATCACCCACGAAATTTGATCCGGCGTGGCGGAAAATGTGCCCTGCATATGTCCTAAGCTGACACCCGCAATCGACCAGATGAACTCAAATACCCAGCCGCCACCAATGGCTGTCAGGACGATGAGGGCGCGTTGCAGTCCTGTCACAGCGATATCTGGTTCAGTGGTCATGGTGAATGCCGATACTCGCCAGGCTAGCCTTGATAAAACTGCCGAGTGGGCGTTCGAAACCGGTATCAATCTCCACGGTTGCGGTTAAGCCAGCTCTTAGCACTGGCATATCGGGTGATCTCTTTAAACGCAGTTTTACCGGCACTCGTTGTACAACTTTGACCCAGTTTCCGGTGGCGTTCTGTGCCGGTAATAAAGAAAATTCAGCGCCAGTAGCCGGGCTAAGGCTCTCTACGATGGCTTCAAAAACATTGTCGTCATAGCTGTCGATGTGAACCTTAGCGACTTGCCCTACCTTCACATGCGCAACGTGTACTTCTTTCAAATTTGCCACTATCCAGGGTTCACCTGATGCAACTAACGGGAATACGGTTTCTCCAGCTTCCACCTGTTCACCGGGTTCCAGCGTGATATCACCGAGATACCCCGAAATCGGTGCGCGCACCTTAGTTCGCCTTAAATTTAATGCTGCGCGATTTCGCATCGTCATCGTACGTAGATATCTGGGGTGCTGCTCAACGGGCAGGTCAAGGCTCCCACCTAGGTCAACAATGATCTTCAGCCTGCGTTGTTGCAGACCGCTTACCCGTTGACGTGCAGTTTCCAGATCATGTTCCGCTTCTGCCAATCCGGACTTAGAGGTAAGACTCGAAGCCACTAGCTTACTTAGACGTCCGTGTTCTGCCTTCAAATAGCGAACACGTTCTGTGGCATTTTTGATTTCTGATTCGTTTTCGAGGAACCCGGCTCTCAGAGAATCGACCTCCTGGCGAACCAAACCGAGTTCGGCCTTGCTAGCTTCGAGTTCAATCCGGAAGGGCAGAGCGTCTATGGTAAATAGTAGCTGTCCCATCTCGACGTACTGATTGTCATCCACATAAACCTTTGCAACGCGTCCATCTATCTCAGGGCTAATTGCCACGACATCGGCGCGAACGTAAGCATTATCGGTCGACGCAATACGTCCGCCCATGGCATAGAGATAAATAGCGGTGAAAATCGCCAGTAAAGGAATCAGTATTAGTAGCGAGAAGCGCAGTAGTGCCCGGGAAGAAAGCTTCATTTAATGTATCAGAAATGCAATGAAATTATTCAAATTTAATTCATGTATCTAAAATGGAATATTTGTGATCAATCACTATTTGATTATCAAATTGCAAGAAACACAAACGAGTAAATTTTGAATGATACAAGAGTTTAATTCTTGTATAATTTTTCAATGAGCCGGAAACTCCCATCACCAATTGCACTACGGTCTTTCGAGGCTGCCGCGCGGCATTTGAGCTTTACTCGCGCTGCCCAGGAATTGTTTGTAACCCAATCTGCGGTAAGCCACCAGGTGCGGGGATTAGAAGACGAACTTGGAGTTAGGCTGTTCCTGCGCCTTACCCGGCAATTACGTTTGACCGACGCTGGTGAGGCCCTTCTTTTGGTACTTCGTGAATCCTTCGATCGCATCGAGGATGCGGTCCAGGATATGAAAACCGCTAGCGTTGCTCATCCATTGCGAATCAGCCTCACTTCCTATTTTGCGGCGCGTTGGCTGACCCGACGACTAGGCAACTTCTCGGCGCTGCATCCGCAAGTTGAGATGCACCTTCATTTGATTAACGGTGACGTTGACTTTAAACGTATGGACCTGGATCTCGCCATTGTCTGGGGTACCGGTGACTGGCCGGGGCTTGAAGCCGAATTACTGATGCCGATCCAAATTATCGTAGTGTGTAGCCCGGACATACTGGTAAATGGTCCGCCATTAGAGGAGATCGCAGATCTTCAACATCACCGACTGCTCCACGAAACTGGCCGGGAACTCTGGGAGACATGGTTGATGGCCAACGGTGCCAGTGATGTGAAACCTGAACGTAATATTGAAATGGACGACCCCAATGTGTTACATCAGGCTGCCATTGAAGGACAGGGAATTGCGCTCGGCGCTAGAGCCTTGCTAGATGATGAAATTTCCCGAGGTTTGTTAATACAGCCGTTTGACAAGTCTGTGGAACTAGGGGGTTATTATATTGTGCACGCGCCCGGTGCACGCGCCCTCCCGAATGTTTCTGCCTTTTTTGATTGGTTAACTCGGGAAGCACGAGCGGCTGACACGATTTAATTATTAGAACAAATAATAAGGGACAGACCAGAATTATGGACCTTGTATAAATACTATTCGAGCACAGTGCTTACTTATTTAGTATTACTGTTCGGTCGTTCTATATTCATCGCTTATCTTTCCCTCTCCAATATCCATTTTTGCTATCGGTCATATGCTTTGAAAACAGCGACAAGTACGCGATGTGCAGATAATCATCGCCGAATTAGTTAAAAATGTAGCTCGTAAGGTCAATGCATACGAGAGTCTGCTATTGGCCGAAGGTTGCCTCCGGGATGAGATTTGTCAGCGGCTGCTATTGACAAAACAAACGCTCAACTTCGCCAAGTCAGCGGCGATAAACAACCCTTGAGAGACTCTCACATCCTTGCCCGGCTTCTCGCGTAGTGGACGATTTTCCCGACTGCAATCGCTTGTTAGGCGTTATCTCCTGGCATTGCTAGAAAAAAATGAACCTATGGATTTCATCATTAGATTCTTTAAATAATGGACAAGGGGAGGCGTTTTTGCGACCTTGTGCACTCTGACCGAATAACACAGCAAGAATTTTCGCCCGAAAAGAGGCAGTCGTCAGCAAATAAAATCGAGGAGTGAATCATGACTGAGCAAGACAAATATACCCGTTGGTTGATTGATGAAGCCGGAAAAGGGCGCATGTCACGCCGAGAGTTCCTGGGCAGGTCCAGCGCAATTGGCATTTCGCTGGCTATCGGAACGGGTCTTTTCAACGAAGCTCGTGCCGCAACCCCGAAAAAAGGTGGCCACATGCGCATGGCGATGGGACACGGTGCCACGACCGATTCCCTCGATCCTGCGACTCTTACCAATGGGCTGCAGTGGGTTGTCGCCTATGGCGTTGCCAATACCTTGACCGAACTGGATGCAAACGGCGCGTTGGTCGGCTCGCTCGCGACTGCATGGTCTTCCTCGGCAGATGCAGCTACCTGGACTTTCAAATTGCGCAAAGGAGTCGAATTCCATAATGGCAAGACGATGACAGCTGAAGATGTCATCGCGTCGATCAACTATCACCGTGGCGAAAAATCAACTTCGGTCGCCAAGCCACTAGTGGCCTCAGTCACCGAAATCAAGGCCGATGGAGACCACACCGTCGTCATTTCCCTATCGGACGGTAATGCGGATTTCCCCTTCAATTTCAATGAAGCGACATTCGGCATTTATCCCGCAAAGGACGGAAGCATCGATTGGAACGCTGGTGGCTCAGGACCGTACATCCTTACCAAGGAAGATCCCGGTCTCAGCTATAAGTTTAAACGTAATCCGAACTACTGGAAGGAAGGTTCTGCGCATGCGGATACCATCGAGATCCTCTCGATCACCGACTCCGCAGCACGGACAAACGCACTACTCACAAACGAGGTGGATGTTATTGACCGGGTCGAACTCAAGACGCTATCGCTTCTCTCGCGGAATCCAAAAGTCATCATCGAGGAAGGTTCCGGTCCTTTGCACTACACCTTTCCAATGCGGACCAGAGTAGCTCCATTTGACAACCCACACTTACGAAAGGCACTGAAGCACGCGATCAATCGAGAAGAGATTGTGGACAAAATCCTGTTCGGACATGGCGTAATTGGGAATGATCACCCGATTGGGCCTTCCTACCGCTATTATGCGGCTGATATCGAACAGAATGCTTATGACCCGGACAAAGCGCGGTTTCACATGAAGGAGTCGGGGCTAGGTAACATTACGATAGACCTGAGCGCTTCGGATGCCGCCTATAGCGGTGCTCTTGATGCGGCAGTTCTTTTCCAGGCATCGGCAAAGCAAGCCGGTGTCAACATCAATGTCGTGCGTGAGCCGAATGATGGGTACTGGTCGGATGTTTGGATGAAAAAGCCCTGGTGTGCCAGCTACTGGGGTGGCTACGCCACCGAAGACACCATGTTCACAACGGGATTTGCGCCGGGGGCGGCCTGGAATGACACACAGTGGGATCACCCACGTTTCAACGAGCTCCTTAAATCCGCGCGGGCCGAACTCGACGGAGGCAAACGGTCCGATATGTACCGAGAGATGCAGATCATATTGCGTGATGAAGGCGGAAACGTAGTTCCCATGTTCGCGAATGAAGTTCACGCACGCAACGATAAGATCGCGCATGGTGATCTATCATGGACACGTGGCTTTGACGGCCGCCGGATCATGGAACGCTGGTGGATGACCTGATCGAAAGGCGTCGCCCGTGCCCCCTCGCATGATGCGAGGCGGGGCATGAGGCAGCGAGTGCGATTCCTGACTTTGCCATAAAACCTAAGTTTGTTGTACTCACATAAACTAGAAGTAGTCTCGTTTGAACTTATGGTCCCATTGCTTTCGGAAAATCCTTTGGTCACATTCCCATGCAGTCGATATCGCGTGTAGATAAAAATGCGCGAGGTCACAGGTAATGCGAGTGTAGCTATGGGTTCTTGTTTGCCAGTCTCCCCTGCCATATTCCCATTCCCAGTCATATTCGGCGATAGCAGACAGGGGATCCGACTCGGCAATACTGAATCGGTATAATGACTTTGACCCCATTTCCATGCCGGTTTCTTCAAAACGGGTCTTGCCATTATCCGCGACTATTTCAAGTACGTTTAGATTCTGCTCGTCGTTGTACCTGATTTTCCGATGCTGACTAACGGCTCTTAAAACCGTGGTGACCTCGGGCTCACCGATTTCACTTTTACCGAAATCAGTCAGCGGTGCATGTTCCGCATTTTTACGAATCACTGGTAAATTTAGCACGCTGGAGCCCGAATAAATTGTCACCCGGGAGTTGGTCGGCGATGGCCAGGCCATCGGCCAGTAACTCGTCGATATCGCCAGCCGCAGCCTGTGCCCGGCAGGCACGACGTAAGCACTATGATTCAGCTCGACCTCGACCTCCACCTTTTCTGCTGGAATCATTGGCTCGGGTTTTGACTTATCGTTGCGTTGACTCAGGTTTAAAATGCCACGCGTGATCAGGGTACTGGATCCATCTGGCCAGACATCGCACAATCGCGCAGCCACGAGCGCTTGTGGTTGATCGCTGCTCAGCTTCAGAACCGCAACTGCGTTACCCAGAATTTCCAGTGGCCTGGTCAGCGTATCGGTATCAAAAACAAGCGATCCCGCATCTTCTTGCCGTTGGTCGCCGGGCAGTTCTTCGGCCGGCCCGAACGAGAACCAGGGCATATATTCCCCCGATAGTTGACCTGTTGTTTGTGGCGAGCAAATTTCCATCGACTGGTCGGATACGGACTCTTTAGACAACATCCCGGGGCTTAAATGAAAAATCTCGGTGTCGATTTGATCCGATGGCCAGCTGTTTAGCCCGATCCAGCGCCCGGGACGTTCATCGTAATAGGTTTGTGGTTTTACGCTGTCCTGTAGAAAGACCTGGTACTGCGCTTCCTCCATGATCCCGGTTTCATCGTCCTTCAACCACTGGTCGAACCAGCGAATCGCATCGGAGAGAAAATCTACCGTCGGGCCAGGAATGCCGAGGTGAGGATAGCGATGACACCAGGCTCCTTGCAAGCCTCGCACCGGGACCTGCAAATTTTGCAGGAGTCGGGGCACCGTGTTGGGCCAGCAATCCGCATGGCCGCTGACCGCGTAAACCGGGATCTTGATGGCGTCATAATCGGTGTCTACCGAATTGTTAAGCCAGTAATCGTCATTATGTTGATGTTCAAACCAGCGATCGAGGTAATGAGGGGTATTCTCTAACCGTTCCAGCCACAGTGTTTTCCAGTTTTGACCAACAAGTTCGGGGTCGGGCGGACGCGTATTATAGCCAAACATGATCGCCGCCCATCCGAGTGTCTGGCCTACCATACAACCCAGGTAATAACCTGCATCGTCATAATAACGTTGGTCGGTTGCGCCCAGTACAATAATAGTCTTGAGTGCTGAGGACGCTCGTTGCGCGAGCTGCAACCCTGTAATTCCACCCCAGGAAATACCCATGGTGGCAACCTTGCCATTACACCAGGGTTGTGCGGCGATCCATTCGATTACCGCAACCCCGTCGTCTATTTCCTGGTCGGTGTACTCGTCATAAAGAACCCCGTCCGAACTACCCGAGCCTCGCATATCAACTCGAACGCAGGCGTATTGGTGCTTGGCGAAATGGGCGATGGTGTTTGAATCCCGCTTTGCCGAATAGTCATCTTTTCGATAGGGGAGATATTCGAGAATAGCCGGACAGGGCTCTTCGCTATCCGGCAACCACAGCCTCGCACCGAGGCGAGATCCATCGGGCATCGAAATCCAGCAATGGTTGACTCTGGTAACCGCCATTATCAGCTATCAAAGTTAGAAATGATCAAAAGCATCACACGATTATGACAGTCGGGCCGATAGAATAAAATTCATAAAATCGAATCCTATATTTTCTCTAGCTAGACGTTGGATGATCGAGCGTGGTCGCTTAGTGAGACCAAGTAACAAAATTTGAGTATTTGTTCCTTATATCGGATAGGTTGAGAGTCCGCTGTTGGCCGAAGATTGCCTCCCACCTGGGCTTTATGAGCGTCTCCTTTGGAGAAAACAAACCCTCAAATCTTATATTTCAGCAGCTGAGATCGACCTATTGGTTTTGCTTCGATTTAGTGAACGGCTGAACTTTGTCTTGTTCCGCTGGATCATTTCGAGCGACGACGGCGCGCGCCGGTTCGGTTGCACTGAGATTAATTGCTTCGTGAGGAACACCCGGCGGGACAAAAAGGAAGTCGCCTGCTTGGCTAACCACTTCGTACTCGAGTGTTGGCCCCCAACGCGTACAAACGGTTCCCTCCAAGACGTAGATACCGGTTTCATAGCCAACGTGGATATGCGGTTCGGCCCGACCGCCTGGCGGGATGACAACCAGGTGCATGGATAGTCCCGTGGCATGAACAGTCTGTCCTGAAATGCCTATAAAATAGGGCAGACGCTGCCGTGTCATGACCTCGCGGTCTGGCCTGACGTTCTGGACCTTGGGCTCATGGATGTTCATCGTGACGGTCCTCTAGTATTGGTATTCATGACGCTTAAAGTAGAATTAAAAGGTAATTGGCCTATTAACATATTATCACCTTATTACTGGAAGTCCTTTCCTGGCCGTAAGTCGAAGCCTGTAAACGGCTTACGGGCGTACGCATTGGAGAAAAACAGTACTCATACCAGTATATATTCGTAAAAAAATGCCCTCGCGACTGTAGGTATCAATTTCGGTAACATCTCAAGGTCAGTCTTTTCAGTTTTTTCATAAAATGCGAACTTCCATAATGACGGGCGTTGCCCTTGTTGCCGCGCTTCTATTTCTGTACAAAGCGAGCGCAGCTGGCATTGATCTTCACTGGCTTTGGGATAATCAATGCGCTGAATGCCACGGTCACTCGGGCGATTTTGCACGTAAGTTTCTGAAGGCTGATGGCGGCCAACTTGAGGGGCGCCATCATACGGAGGATCTTCGTGGTTATATGCGAAACCATTATGCATCTGAAATTGAGGTCGACGCTATTTACGAAATGCTACTGGCACAAACTCAAACAGAACCTCGTTTCAAGCAAGAATGCGGTAGATGCCACGGCACAGCTGCACGCTTCGTTCGTCAAGCAATTGTCCTGCAAAAAGGCGTGCCTTTAAGTCGAAAATCCGGGCAGGACATACGAAGATTTATGGATCAACATCGAGGGTTGCAAAAAGAGGATGCGGAATTCTTCACAGCGTTGCTTTACCGCATTGCACGAGAAGTTTTTCGGCTATAGTTCGTGATAATGCCGATTTACCCTATGCCCAGACCAAGTATTGTGTCGAGAGTCTGATATTGGCCGAAGCACGACCCTGGCGTTACAGATTTGAGTATCTGCTAACGGGAGATTTGGCCTCGAGAGTGGCGCAGTTTAGCCCGGTATGGCCCGAGTAATGCCGCCGACAAAATCGCCGCGGAGTCGAACATCCTGGTGAATGATAGGGAGCCTCTTGCTTTGTTATCTTTTTAGCAATAACGTCACAGATTGGCACGGCGTAGGTAACAAACGGCAGGGTCAACTTTAATCCGCTCAACCTGTGGCCGTTTCAATCGCGAAATGGTCATGTGCTTTTATGAGCAGTTCGAAGGTGAATGGGGTGACTTTCCCCGAAACTAAGCAGCCACGTACACCGTTTCAATACAG
Organism: Gammaproteobacteria bacterium; assembly: GCA_029862005.1. Classification (NCBI taxonomy): domain Bacteria; kingdom Pseudomonadati; phylum Pseudomonadota; class Gammaproteobacteria; species Gammaproteobacteria bacterium. Next base: position 18,642 of record JAOTYD010000044.1, read on the forward strand.
TGAGACCGTTCTAACCAGAGGAGATTGGACATGAAATTCTACAACAAGTTTGCTGTGGTTTTCCTTGCCATTTTATGGGTATCCCTTCTCGGATGCGCATCAACAGCCACGCAAGAGGGAACCGGAGAGTATCTCGACAGCACCGTCATCACCACCAAAGTGAAGGCCGCCATTTTTAACGAACCCACCCTTAAATCCTTCGAGATCAACGTTGAAACCTTCAAGGGTGTCGTCCAGTTGAGTGGCTTCGTCAACTCCCAGGCCGACATCGACAAAGCGGTGGAAATCGTGCAACAAATCAAGGGCGTGAAATCCGTCAAGAACGATATGAAGCTTAAGTGACGTTGACTCTCATCTAATCCGTTAAGGGCTGCGAGGGCAAAACGTGGGCGTCCG
>JAOTYD010000045.1 GCA_029862005.1 Gammaproteobacteria bacterium
GTGGTGGTGCGCTAAGCCACCCGGAGATCTTGCGCGCAGTGCATGAAGACTATCTTTGCCTAGGTGCCGAGATCATTATTTCCAACAACTTTGCCACGCACTATTACGCACTACAGGATGCCGGCGAGGCAGAACGCTTCGAAGAATATAATCGACGCGGAGTCGAACTCGCCATCGAAGCCCGCGACGGGGCACAAAAGTCAAACGCGCTGGTGGCAGCCGGAATTTCGTACTGGTCCTGGAGCGGCAATCATCCGACTCTTGAGGATTTGAAGGTCGCAACAGAGCGCCAGGTTAAAGTTCTCGCCGACGCGGGGGCTGAATTATTCATGCTCGAAATGATGATCCATATTGACAAGATGCTGATATTGCTCGATGCCGCACAGTCTACCGGGCTGCCGGTCTGGGTGGGTTTTACCTGCAAACCCAATGCTCAAGGTGTCGTGTGCCTGCGCAACGGAGAACCTTTGCGTGATGCGCTTGCCGCTATCGAGGATCGACAGGTCGACCTCGTCAACATTATGCATACCGAGGTTGAGGATATCGATGTCTGTCTCGAATGTGTGCAATCGAACTGGTCGGGGCCGATCGGAGTATACGCACATTCGAGTAACAGTGTGGATCATCACTGGATCTTCGAGAATACGATTTCACCGGCAGATTATTGCGCCGCCGCGCAACGCTGGATCGACCGAGGTGTGCATGTCATTGGCGGTTGCTGTGGCATCGAGCCTCGGCATATCGAGGAACTGGCAAAGCTCATCAAAAGCCGACGCTCATAAAACCCCGGTCGGCGGCAAACTTCGGCCAGGAGCGGACGTTCGCCTGATACACTCAAGAAAAAGAATAATTGCATAAACTTTATGCCTACTAGTTTGAATATGTATACAGTGAAGTAAATCACAAACTCGACAAATATCCCCGAAACTATACTAAGTTTATTAGCAATCTGATAAAGGCAATCCAATTGAAAGATTGGTGCGCAAAACCTTGGGTCTAAAGCGTATATACGCTATGACAGCCAGGTTGCCAGAGCTGAGTATTGTAAAGTACAGAGCTGGAGCGGTTTCGTCGGATCGGTTTTGTTCTTTTTTTGCACGATACCGATTCGATAGAACCTAATCTCTCTATGCATTTTCTTGGCTGGTTACCAACCAGGCTTTTAGTTCCCAACGAACCATCAAATTAAACGCTATTCGCACAGGACAGTGCGCGTGATGCTTGGCCGTTTAGGCCTGATTTTGTTTGTGAGGAAATGCAATATGGCGAATACTAAAGCTACGAAAATAATGATCTGTCTCGGTTTGATCATGCATCTCATCGGTGGTGACGCAGATGCAGCGAGAAAGATCAATGATAAGGCAAATAACCCAGTTAAAGGACATAAGCCACCCACGATTTCGTTGTCTGCAAGCCCGACTACCGTAACGATGAATGGTTCGACCACAGTTACGTGGAGCAGCAAACGTGCCACAACTTGTACAGCATCGGGGGACTGGTCGGGTAGCAAGGCGATATCGGGTTCCCAGACTATTAGCGCATTAACTGCAAATAGTAGCTTTAATCTATCCTGTAGTGGTACCGGCGGAGATGCTAGTGACACGATCAGTATCACCGTAGCCGCCCCATTACCGACGCTTTCTTTTTCGGCAAGCCCTAACACCGTATCTCAGAATGGGTCGACCACATTAAACTGGACTAGTACCGATGTGACGAATTGCACGGCTTCGGGTGATTGGTCTGGAAATAAGAGTACGACTGGATCTGAGACGATTAATGTATCGACGATTGACAGCCAATTTACGTTAGCCTGTACCGGAGCGGGTGGGACTGTTAATGACACAGTCAATGTGGCGGTTGTACTGAATAATAATGGAACAGCTTTATTGTCGTGGACACCACCGACCGAGAATACGGATGGTTCGCAATTGACTGATTTGGCCGGTTACAAAATTCGTTATGGCACATCGCCAGGTAGCTATAGCGACACCATAACTATTAACAACCCAGGATTAACCAGCTATCTAGTAGAAGATCTGGCTAGTGCTGACTGGTATTTTGTGATGACCTCCTTCAATACAACTGGAACAGAAAGCAGCTATTCAATCGAGGTGAGTAAAACAGTTAACTAACATAATATCAATCTGCTTGATCCTAGTAAGTACAGATATGCAAAGGGATCTGCAAAAAACTCATAAGGAAGCTATTTCAATTAAGGTGGCTTTTTTATGGGCGTCTGTTTCGGGTCGTAAATAGCCGCTAAATACTCAAGTTTGAGCGTCTGTTCTTTGAAAATTTAGAGAACAGTAAACCTATTTGTTTGAGAGCAAGCCTCCAAAGTTAAAAACTGGCGATTCTCGGGACAACAATCCAATTCGGGATATTGATAATCAGGTTCACACCACCACTAAAATTAAAAATTAACCAGGTTGTCAAACCACGGTATGATATCCGATGAGTACACCGTGCTGAACCATCATTGAATGGACAATTCGAACAACCTGCGTAAAACCAAGATTGTTGCCACTATCGGTCCCGCCAGTAATTCGCCCGATACCCTGAAGGAAATGATTGCCGCGGGTATGAATGTCGCGCGTTTGAATCTGTCGCATGGGTCCCACGAGGAGCACCAGGTTCTGCTGGACAGGATTCGTGATATTGCCAACGAGATGGATGTGCAATTGGCCATCATGGTAGACACTCGAGGAATCGAGATTCGCACCGGCAAACTTCGTGAAAGCTCTGTAGAACTGATCCGCGATGCGAATTTCACCCTGTACACGGACGGGCGCATCGGTGACGGGGATGGTGCTTCGGTGACTTATGAAAACTTACCCGACGAAGTGGGACCAGGTACCCCGATCCTGCTCGATGATGGCGCCATAGAGTTGGAAGTTTCATCGGTTTCGGATAATGAAATCTTCTGCCAAGTGGTTCATGGTGGCGTCTTGAAGGAAAACAAGAGCGTCAACCTGCCCGACACCGAGTTGGCGGTCAATGCAGTAAGTCCTGAATTCAGGGACGACATCGTAAGAGAAATAAACTTCGCCGCCGACAATGATGTGGACTACCTAGCGGCATCTTTCGTACAAAGTGCGGATGATATTCACCGTATCCGGGATATCTTTCTGGAGACCGAACGGCACACGCCGATCATCGCCAAGATCGAAAACAAAGCTGGCATCAAGAACCTGGAGGAAATTGTTAAGGCAGCAGATGGTATAATGGTGGCACGCGGTGATCTCGGCGTCGAACTGCCACTGGCGGAGGTGCCGGGATTCCAGAAAAAAATTATCCGTACCACGGTAATGAACGGCAAACCCGTGATTACCGCGACCGAGATGCTCGCCTCCATGGAACGCAATCCCAAACCCACCCGCGCCGAGGCCAGTGATGTGGCCAATGCCATTCTTGACGGTACATCTGCGGTCATGCTCTCGGGCGAGACTGCAATCGGTAAATTCCCCGTACAGGCGGTGCGCACCATGTCGATTCTTGCCCAGCGGGCAGAGGCATCCCTGGGCGAGTATGGTTACCTACAAAAAACGCGTATGGACCCGATAAATATCATTCCCGAGGTAGTCAGCCAGTCGGCGGTAAATATGGCAGAAAAGCTCAAGGCCGTTGCTATTTTCAGTCTTACCGAAACCGGTTTCACGTCCCGGCTAATCTCCAAAAATCGTCCGGATTGTCCAATCCTAGCAGTAACCTATTCCCAACTAGTGGCGCGGCGTCTCTCCATGAATTGGGGCGTGATACCGTTACTCTGCGAGGGGGGGAGTGACGATAGTGCCAAGCTTGAATTCGCGATAAACCGGGCCAAGGAGCTTGGCTACATCAAGGCAGGGGATGTTGTCGTCGTGACCGCGGGGACCCAGCATCGGGTCGGCGGCACCGACCTGATCCGCGTACTGACAGCGTAAAAACCGCACAATCTGTATTTGGTTGCTATACCGGGGCCGATGCTAAAGGGCATACTCGACGAGTATTAGGTTTTCAATGTTATAGCAGCATAGTTCCCGATTGCAGACGCTCATAAGCCAAATCCAGGCGGCAATCTACGGCCAATTGCGGACGCTCAGGAAGTTCCAATAAGCCGCATCGTTCAGCAGCCATGCTGCCTGATTTGATTAATATCAAGGAGTTTGGCCGCCTTGAAAGTAAATTAACCTACTCTGCATGAGCGGGATTCATGTCTCGTTAGCTTATCCAATTACCTGGAGCGACGAATGAAAAAAACAACGTTATCTTTACTAATGGCGGCCTTCCTTTGTCAGCCAGCCGTGGGGGCCGAGAATTTGACCGAGGCGATTACCAACGGCACCGTCAAAGGGGACATACGGATTCGCTATGAAGACGTCGACAATGACGATACTGACAGTGACGGCATGACTATCCGCACTCGCCTGGGATATATGACCGACACCTACGCCGACTTCTCCGCTTATGTCGAATTCGAAGATGTGCGTGATATGTTCGGTATCGACGACGAAGAAGATTTGATTCCCGATCCCGAAGTTACCGAGGTCGAACAAGGATTTTTGCAGTATAAAAACGACCAGGTTACTGGCAAGGGAGGCCGCCAGGTGATTACGTTGGATAACCATCGTTTCGTAGGGCATGTAGGCTGGCGCCAGGACCGTCAGACTTTCGATGCGGCGCGGGCTCAGTTCATGCCGATGGACGGGTTATCGGTCGACCTTTCGTACCTGTGGAAACGCAATCGCATATTCGCCGAAACCCTGGATGCTGATTCCGATGACGTGCTGATCAACGTCAGCTACGTCACGCCGGTCGGCAAGCTCGTCGGTTACGGCTATGCGCTCGATGATGACACGAGAGATGAAGAATCGGATACTTACGGTGTCAGATTTACCGGCCAGTCAGATATGTTTTCCTATACGCTGGAAGCCGCTTCGCAGGAGATCACCGACAGCGGTGTCGACTTCGACACCGAATATCTGTTTGCAGAAGGTGGACTGGCGCTTTCGGACGTAACACTGAAGTTGGGTTATGAAGTGCTGGGTTCGGATGACGGCGATGCCAGCTTTACCACGCCCCTGGCGACACTGCACAAGTTCAACGGCTGGGCAGATGTTTTCCTCAGCGGTAGCTTCGACCCGACTGCCATGCCCGACGGCCTGGAAGATGTATACGTTTCCGTCAGCGGCAAGCTGGCCGAATATAACCTGGCCGCCATCTTTCACGAATTCAGTTCGGATGAAGGCTCCGACGACTACGGCAACGAAATCGACCTGCAGGCCAGCAGAAAATTCGGTAAGCATTACACCGCCGGAATCAAGTACGCTGCTTACTCAGATGATGGCTTTAATGCCGCCGGTGACATTGACAAGCTATGGCTGTGGGGAGGCATGAGTTTCTAAGGCAAGCCAATCCCAGCGCAGGAATCGAAGCAACTTAGATTACTAAGGTGGTGTAGGAAATATGCAGGACCTTTTAAGTAGGCTGTCATGCTCCCAAGAGTCACAACATTAGCGCGCTCAGCGTAAAACGCACAGTGGAACAGCCCGAAACGGCCAGAGTCGCCTGCGCTCGTCTTGTCGTGGCCTGTTGGTTGATCGGGCAGGCTGGCCTGATCGATGCGGATGCCGTGGAAAAAGACGACCCGGCTGACGAAAGCCAAATCGCGCAAGCATGGTCAAGCGACTATTATCCTTATTATCTGGCCGATCCTCGCAGTGCCCGGACCTATATCAGTGCTGTTCACATGGTCGATAACGGCATCGAGGATTCGGGGGATACGCGTTATAACCACGGTTTAGGGAAGCGCTTCCACGTGGCGCGCTTCGGTGACGAAAAATCTGACCAGGCGTGGCAATTCGATCTCGAAATCGGTTACTTCGCCAGTTTCGATGTCAAGGAGCATACCGATAACATTGGCTGGGATGGCCTCTTCGGGCTGTATTTTTCACGCAAACTGTCGCCGGAGATGTTCGTGCGGTTTGGCACGTTTCATGATTCCGCGCACCTGGGCGACGAATACGTCGAGGAAACCGGTCGCGAACGCATCAATTACACGCGCGAAGAACTGATTTCCGGTATCGCCTGGCTGCCCCGGCGCAGAATAAAACTGTATATGGAACTCGGCTGGGCGTGGCAACAGCAAGAAAACCAGGAGCCGTGGCGCTGGCAGTTTGGCGCCGAATATTATGGTGCCGGCAAGGCGCCTTATGTTGGACTCCCGTGGTACGCCGCGGCGGACGTTAACCTGTTCGAAGAGCGGGACTGGGAACCGGCCATCGGCTTGCAACTGGGTTTGATTTATGCAGGCGATGATGCCGCCGAAAGATACCGCTTCGTACTCGAAGTTTATGACGGTCGCTCGGTGCTGGGCGAGTTTTCATTTGAGGATGAAACCTATTTGGCGCTCGGCATATTTTTTGATTTTTAACATTAGCCGACACTATCCACGCTCGACTTCAGCGTCGCGTTTTACCATTGAGAGCCAGGCGTCTCCTTTGGGTCGATAGCGGAAGCCCATACCGATTTTCTGAGCGTCCGCTTTTTGTCATATATTGAGATTTAATAAAGGTTCGATTTCTTTGATTTACTGCTTAAAAATACCTCAACGGGATCCGGTAATATTAGCCTCGATATGTAATCTAAACCTCGGTTCTCCCTTTGTTTTTTCTTATTTTCTGTCAGCACTTCTATCGGTCGGTGCGACGAGTTATCAGGTGTTTGAACGCCCCGTTAAATTTGTCTCTTTTATATATTTTGAGGGAACCTATTTTCTTAAACACAAGCCACTGATTTAATTCACGAAAACCAGAAAGCGAACTCGCTTTTTGGCATTAGAGAAAAGTGGGGATTTTTGGACGAAGTTCGGGAGTTTTGACTGCTGCAGAGACTGATCCAGGCCAAGATAAAAGCCCTATCCCCTTGAAAATTAAAGATTTTTCAGAAGTCTCTAGGAGACCGGGGGATAGGACCAGATTGTCTGGCGGAGAGGGAGGGATTCGAACCCTCGATACGCTATTAACGTATACACACTTTCCAGGCGTGCTCCTTCAACCACTCGGACACCTCTCCTGATTCGATTTGTTCTGGCAGGGCGGGAAGACTACATGATCAACCAGATGCTAGCAATATCTCAATTTTAAGGTCCAGGCCTCTACGATTGTAACGCCCTGTGTAAGCGTTTAACGTTCAATGCTGTAGAGGAAGTCGGCACCCTGGTTCACGCCGCTTACCGCTTTTAACTGCCATTTTTCTGAAATCTGATAACGCAGATTGAGTGAGTTCAGCGATTCGACGAGGCCAACACCATAGCTCACGTAAAGCCTGGGCGACAGGTACCGGCCCACGACCAGCGACGCCTGGTCCCCGCTATCGCTGCTTTCAATGCGCATTTCGTCCAGGCCAAACTGGTTACCGATACTTCTGGCAAGCCGGTCTCCGCCGGCAAGTCCAAGCGCAAGCGCAGCCTGGGCCATCATCGCACCTTCTTCACCAGAGGCGCTTTCGAGCGGACGTCCAAGTAGCAGGTATGAAAGGGTGTCCGTCTGGCCCATCGCGGGTATCGAATACAGTTCCAGCACGGGCTGCTGGAGTCGCCCCCTGACCTTGATGCCTGCCGTGACATTACCGGTTTTACGCACCGCGCGTAAATCAAGCCCGGGATTGGTGAGCGGACCTCCAGTGAACAGCAGGCGACCGTTTTCGATATCGAGTCGTTGACCATAAGCGCGGTATCGACCTTCAAGAATTTTAACACTGCCCGTACCCCTGGCGAGCTGTCCCGGCTCCTCTTCAACCAGCAGCTTACCGCCGAGTTTGCCCTCAAAACCGAAACCAAAAAAATCGATCCGATCGCCCAGAACCAGGTTAATCCGGGTGGCAACTAACCACTTCTGTTGCGGTGCCTCTTCGCCACCTACAACAACGGTGTCGTCGGAAACGCTGGCTGCCGTGGTGATGTCTTTCGGCTCCAGCCTGGCATATGGAACGATCAGGTCTCCCTGGATATCGATCGACTGATGCTGCAGTTTGACCCTGAGGTCGGGCGATATGTTAACCGCGGCCTCGGGTATACGGGCGATTTCGAAGTTGTCACCCTTGATAGTGAAGCTGGTAGGCCAGCCCTCGGCTGCGTCGAGGCGGCTTGAACCCTGGATGGAGAGATCGCCATCACCCGAGCTTGCATCGACCATGAACTTAAATTGTCCATCATTTCCGCTGACGCCAGTCATTTTGATCCTGTCAATACTCAAACCGAGCCTCGGCACCAGCAATGCAGCATCGAGTATTTCGGCACGGCCACCCAGGTTGGGTTGCGCCAGGGTCCCATCGGCACTGAAGTCGAGTGTCGCGCTGCCCTGCAGCTGCTCGATTTCCGGCAGCAGGGCCTCGATCAAATCCAGCTCCCTGAAGTCCAGCCGGGCCTTTGCCTGAAGTGCCTGGCTGGCCGCATCCAGTGCCAGCAATTTCGCACCTGGCAGGCTTAATTGACCGTTAAGGCTGTTATCCCGGCCCAGCTGGATATCCGAACTGGCCGATACTCCGCGGTTGTTCATGACCAGCACCAGATTTGCGTCACGATATTCCCAGCGCTCTTTTTCTCCTTCGAGTAGCGGGTATCCGAACGTGCCCACAGGTGATGAAACCTTTATTTCACCGACCAGGTTATCGGGTGCCTTGAAGCTCAGTTCTGCATCACCGTCAAGCAGACCTTCGACAGTCATCTGCGGGGGCAACCAACGCTCGACCAGTTTGGAAACATCGAGCCGTTCAACAGCTAGCTTGATTTCAGTCGGCCATCCACGAGCTTCGTTCAACAGCGTGTTGCCTCGCACCGAGATTTTTCCCTCCGTGGTAAGAGCATCGGCCTGGTAAACAATCGTTTCCGGATTCTCACTTTGGGCGTTGATATTGAGTTGCGTGAATTGCATGTCGAGGTCCGGAATATCGAGCTCCGCGTCGATCAGACGCGCTTTGCCCTGAATTTGCGGTTGGTTAATGGTTCCCGCTAACGTTAAATTTAAATCCAGCTTGCCTTTCAGTGCCTCAACTCCGTCAAGGATTGCTGTGATAAATCCCAGTTCACGTGCACTGATGCTGGCGTTGGCCTGCAACGATTGGGTATCGTAATCGACTGTCAGCAGGTTTGCCCCGGGTAATGTGATCGATCCGTCGAAGTGGTCGCCACTAATCAAAGTTATCTTTGCGTTGGCCCTGATGCCGGTTTGTTCCAGCAATAATTCAAGCCTGCCCGAGCGGTAGTCAAAAGGCTCGGGTCTATCTTCACGCAGCGAATAAGTGACACGGGCCGTCGGCAATTCAACCTCGATCCGTCCCAGTAGCTGTTCCGGGGTACGATAAACCAGCCTCGCGCTTGCGTTGGCAACACCGTCTGGTTTTAGTTCGGGAGGCATCCATTGACGCATTAACTGTAGTGGCAGCCGGGTTATCGCCAGGTCAAATTTCCAGTCTGCTTGTGAGCCGTTGAGCGAGCTACATATTTCGCCACCCGCGAGGCTTTGCAGGCACAGGGTTTCGGCAGTCACCGCACCACGCGAAAAACCCACAGTAACAGGTGCCTTGAGTTTCCAGTCGGAAAAATCGCGCGTTTGCAGGTCGGCCCTTGTGAGCTGTCCGCGCCAGGACTCGCCATCGATTTCACCGTTCAGTTCGACCTGCGCTTTTCCTTCATCGGCAACGATTTTGGCCTGTACTCGTCGTGTATCGGCGACCAGTATGATTGATTTCAGCAAGCGATTTTGAAGTTTGACCGTGCTCGCTTCAAGGTTGACGGCAATCTGCTGCCAGCGCTGCAAATCGACCACGGCGTCACCTTTAACAGCACCCAGCTCGTAGCCTGGCAACCCAACAGACTTGCCGCTAAAGGAGGCCCGCACTGTCGGTTTATTACGCGGTCCTTCGATTTGACCGCTGGCCTTCAACTCTCCTTGTGCTCCAGGGTAAAGCTCGGCCAGGTTGCCGGAATCGAGATTCCATTCCAGGTCCAGCTTTTCGCCGAGGCGCCCGCGTGCGTTGCCGCTTGTATCCCCCGAAGCAAAATCCATCCGGACAATATCGATACCCTGTCCCCGCCATCTCAAACTGCTTTGCAACGATACCGGGTAATTTCGCAAGCTACCCTGGAGCCGGGTGATATCGGCGCTGGCTAGCAGCTCGTTGTTATCCATGCCGCCATTGCTAACGAGGGTTGCATCGATTTTGCCTGGCCACTCGGGCAACAGCGTGACCGGGTTGATCGCGGATGTCTTTACTTCGGCTTGCCAACCGAGGGTCGGCAGCCAGTTCATTTGACCGCTGGCCGATATCTCGCCGTCAAGCACGCTTACCCGGAGAGAATCGAAATAGAGCCCGTCAAACCGGCGCTCACCGTCAAGGCTATGCACTTCAAAATCCGCGATCAACGGTCCCAGTTCCGCAGATTCGGCATCCACGTGACCGTTAATCCTGGCAGCTGACAAATCGCCGCTGGCATTCAGGCTGATGGCACCCTGCAGCGCGGGCAAAGCGAGGTCCAGTTGAGTCGTATCGAATGAATCGGCGTCAATAGAAGCCTGCCAGGACAGTTCCGTAAGCGCATCACGCACTTCGAGATTCATATTAAACGCCAACGGACCCTGCACCTGCTGGGTCAACGAGGTTGAAGCAAGATTACCGGCAATCTGTCCATCGCCGGCCATTATTGCCCCCGATGGCAGGCTGGCCTGCCAGGCGATTTCGACGTCGTGCGGATAGTTTTCGACCATCTCTACGCGGCCCTTTAAACTGAGTCCCATTTCCGGGGATTTAACCTTCAGCCCACCAATCTCGAGACCCGCAGAGTCAAGCCGTGCGCTTAACACGATCTGCTCCAGTCGGTAAGTCGCATCTCCCCGTGTAATCGTGACCCCGTCGATTTGCGCGTTGCTAATTGTCAACGACACGGGTATTTCGGGTTTTGAACCCGGGACATCCGATTTCCCCGGTTCCGCAGCGCCTGTTGATTCAGCCAGCGAAACTTCAAGTGCCTGTACCTTCAGGCTGGTAACATCAATTTCGGCCTTTAACAATGCCCAGGGATCCCAGTTCATCGCGATTTGCCCGATTTTTGTCGTCTGAACCTGATCCTCATACCTGAGCCCTTCCAGCTTGACCAGGCCGGACAACCTGCCCGATATCGCGTTTACCGACAGTGTCCCCGGCAGACGCGACCTGGCTTCACCGTAGGCCCAGTGCAAACCACTCTCGGTGGCGAACACCCAGGTTAGAAAGCCCAGCAAAATGGCTACCAGAAGCGCGCAACTGATAAGCAACAACCGCTTCACAGATCAGGTCCGATATTGATGTGTAATCGCCAGGGTTCACCATCATCGCTAAGGGCACTCGCGGCGTCGATACGCACGGGACCCACCGGAGACTTCCAGCGCAGTCCGAACCCGGCACCGCGTTCCAGCTCGTCATCAAAGTCCTCAACCGCGTTACCGACGTCATAAAACACGGCAATCCCCCAGTTATCGTTAAGGGAGTGTTCGAACTCGATACTACCGGTCAATAAGCGCCTGGCACCGATGACATCTCCGCTTTCATCCTCCGGCCCCAGCGATTGGTACTTATAACCCCGTACGCTTTGACTGCCCCCCGCAAAAAAACGCTTCGAGGGGGGGAGTTTTTCAAAGTCGGGGGTCGTGGTACTACCGATGGTGCCACGGGCAATGAAACGATTGTTGCGATTCAGCGACGAAATGAATTTGAGCCTGGCGGAAGCCTGGCCAAATTCCACATCGGAACCGAATCCTTCATCCGCGCCGCGCAGACCGAAATCAAAACGCAGACCATCGAGAACAAAAATGAAATTCCTGCCCCAGGTTCGACTCCAGGTAATCCCGGGTATCAACAGGGACGTCTTGTCCGCATCATTGCCGATCTCGAAGTCCTCCCGCTCGTAATCGAGGGCCAGCGTCTCACGCCATTCGCCGCGACTGCGATTCAGGCTGACGCCGACGGCACGCAAATCGCTATCGACGTCTTCCACTTCCTCATTAATTTCGGAGATACTGTAAACCAGCTGATCCGTGCGCGGATTCAGCACCGGCACCCGGTAATTGGCGCCAAGGTTGTAACCGACCTCGGATATCCTGATTTCGCTGTCAAAGCGATGTCCCCTGTCGTTAACGCGGGGTTTTTCCCAACCAAACTTGGTGCGTGCCCCGGTATCCGAGCCGTAACCCAGACCGAATTCATACCGGTTCTCCTTGCGTGGCGTCAACGAAACTTCGATCGGTATTTCGTTACTTGTAGGCAATGGCTCGCCGGGCGAAACTTCTACCGTCTGGAAGTAATTGGTATCGTTGAGCACTTGTTGCAATTCGATAAGCTTATCGAGTGAATAGGCATCACCCTGCCCGAACGGCAGGAACCGTTCTAGAAATTCTGGTCTGAGTACATCCTGGCGCAGTTTTATTTCACCGAATCTGAACCGGGGGCCACCATCGTAGTCGAGATAAATGCGTGCGACGTAGTCCTCAAGATCGACTTCAACGCGACGAACCGTAAAAACCGCCCTGAAATATCCTCGCTCCGAGGCCAGTTTCGCAAGATTCGCCTTGAAGCCCTCGTATTCGAGATGCGTAAACACGTTGCCGGATTGCAGTGTATCCTGCTCGACTAATTGCCTGAATTCCGGATCCTCGCCCATTTCCCGGCTGATGCTGAAATTGAACTCCGTGATGAGCAGGGGCGGACCGGGATCGATCTCGTAACGGGCCAGCCATTCACCCGTGGTGGATTTTTCCAGGCTGGCATTTATCGTCGAGCGATAGAACCCATAGGGCTGCAGCGCAGCGGAAATTTCCTGGGCCGCTTTTTTGTGGAGTCGGGCCAGTCGACCGTCACTGATCAACGGATGATTTTTCTGTTGCTCAATACTCAGGTAGAGACGAACGTTGTCTTCGAGGATCTTGTCGATGCCGCTGATCTCGACATTGACGGTCGTTTGCGCATATAGATTGGCCGAGAATAAACTTAACGCCACAACGAGTATCGGGAGCCAGGATCTAAACATTGTCGTTCGGCTTATTATTGTTGGCCTCTATGTTACAGGGATTTCTGCCGTTTGAATGCAAACTATAGGTCGCTTCGTTTCCCATTGGTTTTCTTCTCAACGGTAATAAATTCCCGCCCAGCATCATGGCGCTTCTCCGCGATAAGGCTATGATTTTACTCAACTTTTGCAACTAATACGGGAACAGTTACAGAAGCAACGTAAATAATTGGCATTGCCGTGAGGTTTGACCGACTTGTTATGAAAATCACTAAATAAAACCTGTAATTTTGCTACCATGCATTTCTTTAAAGCTTTAAACAGGCATCATGTTAACCGTTATATCGCCCGCAAAAACACTGGATTTCGAAACCCGTACCGTAACAGACGCGTTCAGCCAACCAGCGCATTTGACCCAGTCACGCAAGCTGGTACGACGCCTGCGCCAGTTATCCGCGAGCGATTTGTCACGGTTGATGAAAGTGAGTGATGACATCGCTGATCTCAATCAACAACGCTTCAAGAAATGGAAAACACCGTTCAAACCGGAGAATGCCCGACAGGCATTGTTTGCTTTCAAAGGGGATGTTTATATCGGTCTGGACGCCTACAGCATGACACCTGACAATGTGCAATTTGCCCAGGATCATCTGCGCATCCTGTCCGGACTTTATGGCGTGCTGCGACCGCTTGACCTGATACAGGCCTATCGCCTCGAAATGGGCACCCGGCTCGACACCGAGCAGAATAAAAACCTGTACCAGTTCTGGGATAACCGGATTACCAAAACACTGAACCAGGCATTGCGGCAATCGGGTACCAAAACCCTGATTAACCTGGCATCAAACGAGTATTTCAAGTCGATAAAACCAAAACTGCTGAGGGCGGAGGTCATTACCCCGGTTTTCAAGGATTACCACAACGACAGTTACCAGGTGATCGGATTTTTTGCCAAGAAAGCCCGCGGCATGATGGCTCGTTACCTTATAGACCACCAGATCGACAAACCTGAAGCGCTAAAGGCTTTCAATCACGGGGGTTATGCATTTAACGCGGACTTGTCCGCTGCGCACGAGTGGGTATTTACCCGCAGGCAGTAGTCTGCGGATGAATCGGTGCTAGCACATGGTAGAGCTTACCCCATTTGCCCATCGGGTCCAGTTGATCTCGGGACTGGTTGCGGCTTTGCTCGTGCTGGCGATTCTGATCATTTCGCCGGGTATCGACAAGCAAGCCCTGAGCACCCTCCAAAAGATTCAAAAACGAGGCTACATCAACATACTCACGTTAAATAGCGCGACCACCTATTACCGCGATATCGACGGCCCCAACGGTTTCGAATATCAACTCGCCAACTGGTTCGCCGAATCAATCGGCGTCTATCCACGCTTCATCACGGTGCAGAATTTCTCCGAACTCTACCCCGAGCTACTGTTTGGCACCGGCGACATCGTAGCCGCCGGATTGTCCGGGGGTGAATCGGATTTCAGTCGGTCAGTTGCTTATGGACCCCATTATTACGAGGTGTCAAACCAGGTACTGTATCGCAAGTTTCGCGCCGACCGACCCAAGAAAGTGCGTGACCTGATCGGCGGCTCTCTCAAGGTTGTCAGCGGTACCGCCCATGCCAGGCTTTTAAACGATCTTTTAATCCAGTATCCGAAACTGACCTGGACCGAAGTCAACGATATCGCAACCGAAGAACTGATCGAACAGGTAGACACCGGTGATACCGATTATATTGTTGCCGATTCACACGAAATCGCGCTGCAACGCCGTTACTTTCCGGAGCTGCGCGTTGCCTTCGAAATTGGTGAACCACGCCGGCTGCGCTGGGCCTATAACTTCAGCGACGACGATAGCCTGAAAAACGTGATCGATGCCTTCTTTACGACCATTGAAAAGGACGGACGCCTTGAGCAGTTGATCCATCGATATTACAGCCATGTCGCTCGCTTCAATTATTCCGACATACAAACCTTCGCGCAGCGTATCGAAAGCCATTTACCGCGCTACGAGGCACTTTTCAAAAGGGAAGCTAAAACCGTCGGCCTCGATTGGCGACTGCTGGCCTCGATCGGTTACCAGGAGTCGCTCTGGGTCGAGCGGGCAAAATCGCCGACTGGCGTGCGCGGATTGATGATGCTGACGCAGGCCACGGCAAAACAGATGAAAGTCAAAAACCGGCTGGACGCGGCCGAGAGCATCCGGGGTGGCGCAAAGTATATTGCCAGGGTATTGAAACGGGTTCCCGCCCACATCCCGGAGCCTGATCGCACCTGGTTTGCGCTGGCCGCCTATAACGTCGGTTTCGGTCATGTAGAGGATGCCCGTAGCATCACTGAAAAGCGCGGGGGCGACCCGGATCGCTGGATCGACGTCAAGCAGAACCTGCCGCTGCTGGCACGCAAGAAGTGGTATAAAAGTACCCGTTATGGCTATGCACGTGGCTGGGAGCCGGTCAAGTATGTCGAGAATATACGCAAGTATTACGAATACCTGATCGGATTCGAAACCCGGGCCTTTCGTGAAAACGGTGTAGTAAAACCGCCGCAGGACATTGCGCCGCTGGCCCCGAGTCTATAGCCACATCGCAGTACCTGGTTGTCATCCCGCGGCTTAACCCAGTGCGCCGGACCGGCGGGATTCAGCGAAACGGATTAGGAATAGACCCCTCGGATTACTTTCCAAGCGCTCGCTTGTTCTCAAAAAACCGCGTCAGCACCGCCGAGCATTCGTCTGCCAGCACCCCGGCTTCCACCTGCGGTTGGTGATTGAACTTAGCGGTTTCAAATAGACGTTGTGCGCTCTCAATGGCGCCGGTTTTAGGTTCCGCGGCGCCGTAAACCAGGCGACCTACCCTGGCATGAACCATGGCCCCCACACACATGGTGCAGGGTTCCAGCGTGACATACAGCGTGGTGTCGGGCAGCCGGTAGTTACCCAGCTTTTGCGCTGCCGCACGCAACACGACCATTTCTGCATGAGCACTGGGGTCACAGGCGCTAATCGGCTGGTTATGCCCGGCGGCAATCAGGTTTCCGTCAGCATCCACCAACACGGCCCCGACCGGGACTTCGTCTTTGTCGGCAGCGATCTGTGCCTGCCCTAGCGCCTGTTGCATCCAGGCTGCGTCACCTACTCCCACTCGATCGTGCCCGGCGGTTTGCCCGAAATGTCGTATACCACGCGCGAGATTCCCTCGATTTCATTCATGATGCGCCGGGATACGTGATCGAGGAAATGGTATGGCAGGTCTGCCCAGCGTGCCGTCATGAAATCGATGGTTTCTACTGCGCGCAGGCTGACGACATGGTTATAGCGCCGCCCGTCGCCGGTAACGCCAACTGACTTGACCGGGAGGAAGACGACAAAGGCTTGCGAAACCTTGTCGTACAAATCGTGAATGCGTAACTCCTCGATAAAAATTTGATCGGCAAGGCGCAGCGTATCGGCAAACTCCTTGGTTACTTCACCCAGGATGCGCACCCCAAGTCCGGGTCCCGGGAAAGGATGGCGATACACCATTTCACGCGGGATGCCGAGTTCCATGCCGATCTGTCGCACTTCATCCTTGAACAGTTCACGCAGCGGTTCCACCAGGTCCAGCTTCATGTCATCAGGCAGGCCACCGACATTGTGGTGCGACTTGATCAAATGTGCTTTGCCGCTCGCGGCGCCGGCAGACTCAATGACATCTGGGTAGATGGTACCCTGTGCGAGCCATTTCGCATTTTCCAGCTTTTCGGCTTCTTCCTCGAAAATTTCGATAAACAGGTTGCCAATTGCCTTGCGCTTGTGTTCCGGATCGTTGAGGCCTGCCAGTTTCGCCAGAAATCGGTCCTCCGCATCGACACGAATGACGTGCACACCCATGTGATCGGCAAACTGTTCCATGACCTGGTCGCCTTCGCGGTAACGTAGCAACCCGGTATCGACGAAAATACAGGTGAGCTGATCACCGATTGCCTTGTGCAACAAGGCTGCCACGACCGATGAATCGACACCACCCGAAAGCCCGAGCACAACCTCGTCCTGCCCTACCCGGGCGCGAACATCGGCTATCGTGGCATCGATTATATTAGTTGAGGTCCACTCGGATCCGCAGCCGCAGATCTGGTGCAGAAAGCGGGCATAGATCGCGGTCCCCTGCAGGGTATGCGTAACCTCGGGGTGAAACTGCAATCCATAAATATGTCGTGCTTCATCTGCCATACCGGCAATAGGGGCGCTGTCGGTACTGGCCATCAGCTTGAAACCGGGCGGCAATTCGGCAACTCGGTCACCGTGGGACATCCACACGTCGAGCATACCGTGACCCTCTACCGTTACGTGATCCTGAATGTCGCGCAGTAACTCGGTATGCCCGCGGGCACGGACGCTGGCGTAACCGAATTCGGACTTGCCGACATTTTCGACTTCTCCACCCAGCTGCAGGGCCATAGCCTGCATGCCGTAACAAATCCCCAGTATCGGTAC
>JAOTYD010000046.1 GCA_029862005.1 Gammaproteobacteria bacterium
TTTACCGTGGGGAAGGCAATAACACCGGATGTTGAGGTTGAAGCGGGATCGGGTGATAGCTGGACTGCCGCCGTAAATCTCAGAGAGGCCGCGCACCGACATATTCTGGCACATTGCGGAGAAGTGGATCTTTCGTATAGAACTTCGAGCGCATAAAACTGCTTTATTTCGATTCTCGCGTATACCTATGCGACCCGGTACGCATGATGCACCTACCCCGAAAGTCATGTTATAGCGATAGGGACGACTTCAGAAATTCAGCGCAAAATCCTGATCCAACGCAATAAATTTTCTGGTAGTTGGAGATATCCTTAACTATGGAGGCTTAAAATGTGAGATATGACAATCCTGAACTAGTTATTGACCGAATTATCGATAAAGTGGGCAAAGATCTGGTGATTGGGACTCCATTGGCTGCGGGCAAGCCCAATCATCTGTTAAACGCATTGTATAACCGGGTGAAGAATAATCCCGACCTGAGCCTAATAATCTTTACCGCTTTAACCCTCGACAAACCGAAAGGAAAAAGCCTGCTCGAAAAACGCTTTTTCGGGCCAATGGCCGAGCGTGTTTTCGGCGACTATCCGGACCTCGATTACGAACAAGACAGGCAGGCGGGTACACTGCCACCCAATGTCGACATTCTCGAATTCTATTTTCCGGCGGGCAGATTCTTGCACGACGACTATGCCCAGCAAAACTATATCTGCAGCAATTACACGCACGTCGCACGTGACATGATGGACGCCGGCGTCAATGTCTTATTGCAAATGGTTTCGAAGGGCACATTCGAGGGCCGGGAATGTTATAGCCTGAGTTCTAACCCGGATGTCACCCTCGATCTCATTCGCCTGATGCAAAAGCGTTACTCGGACGACGGCACCCCGTTCGCGCTCGCAGCTCAAGTCAACCAGAAGCTGCCGTTCATGTTCGGCGATGCCCTGGTAAACCGCGACACCTTCGACTTCGTGCTGGTAAACGCGGATCTCGAGTTCAAAATTTTCGGCCCGCCGAAAATGGCGGTCAGCGACCGTGATTTCCTGATCGGGCTGTACATCAGCACGCTGATACGCGACGGGGGCGAACTTCAGGTCGGCATCGGCGCCATCGGAGACGCGCTGGTGTATACGCTGTTGCTGCGCCACCAGCAAAACGACGTTTACCAGGAACTATTGAAGGACTTCGGCATTATCGAAAAATTTGGCGCCGTCATCGACAAGATCGGCGGCACCGCGCCGTTCTCCGAAGGCCTTTTTGCCGCGTCGGAGATGGTCGTCGATGGTTTCATGGAATTGTTCGAGGCCGGCATCATCAAGCGTAAAGTTTATGACGACCTGGTCATCCAGCGACTCATCAACGAGGGCAAGATCGACGAAACGATAACACCCGAAACGCTCGATTTGATTTTAATGCGCAAGGGAGTACACAAGACGATAACCGAGGCGGATTTCGCCTACCTGCAGAAATTTGGAGTTTTTCGGCGCAACCTGACTTACGCCGATGGCGAAATCATGACCCCGGAAGGTGAAGCGCTTTCGAATGACCTGGATGATCTCGATAACCGGGAACGTATCTACGACTATTGTCTCGGCGATAAATTAGAGAATGCCGACGTCATTCACGGTGGCTTTTTCCTCGGCTGCCAGAAATTTTACGACTGGCTAAGATATTTAAGTGACGAAGACCGCAGGCTGATCAATATGAAAAGTGTGCAAGGTATCAATCAACTCTTTGGGCACGAGGAAATTGACCGCCTGCATCGAAGAGATGCCCGCTTCGTCAACACCTGCATGATGATGACACTGAACGGTTCGGCGGTCAGCGATGGCCTCGAAAATAACCGCGTGATCAGCGGGGTCGGCGGTCAATACAACTTTGTGGCCATGGCGCAAGAGCTCCCCGATGGACGCTCCATTCTCAACTTGCGCAGCACGCGGATAACCGGCAAGGGTGAAACCTCGAGCATTGTCTGGAATTACGGGAATATGACGATACCCCGGCATTTGCGTGACATCGTGGTCACCGAATTCGGCATCGCCGACCTGCGCGGCAAATCCGACCAGGAAATTATTCACCGGCTACTTAATATTACCGACTCACGCTTCCAGCAAAGACTTGTCGATACGGCGAAAAAGAACGGCAAAATCCGCAGCGATTTCACATTAAGCGCAGCATTCAAACAAAACCATGCCGACGAGATTTCAAGCAAACTCGGAAAATACAAGGAGAGAGGCCTGTTTAATGCCTTTCCCTTTGGCACGGATCTTACCGAAGAGGAAATATTCGTTGGCAGGGCGCTTAAAATTCTGAAAAAGAAAAAACAGAATCCGCTGAGAATGATTGCAACCATACTGAAAGCCTTTATGATTCCCGTCGATCAAAAACCGTATCAAAAATACCTCCAAAGAATGCAGCTCGAGAAAGCGAACAATTTCGAGGAGAAGTTGTATCAAAAACTCCTGACTTACGAGTTTTCCCAATTCGGGAAATCACATTAAACACAGAGACTGCAATTGTAGTACGCGTATCAAGGGCATGATTTCAGCTGGTCTTACGATAAATCCGTAATTTGGCTGACCATTCATTGAACCCGCCAACGCCTTCGGGCAAACGTTCATGGATCCCGATCACCAGGGCTCCGTCCGGCTTTAACACGCCCAGCATGCGGTCAAGGATGTTACGCTGCAGGTCTTCGTCGAAATAGGTGAACACCAGATTTCGACATAACACCAGGTCGAATGTTTCTGTTGGATTTATTTGCCGCACATCCTGAGGCATGAACTGGATACCGTCCCTGAATTCTGGTTTCAGGCAATACCGTTTCGCCTCCCGGGTAAATGCCGTATCAATCCAGTCTGCCGGCAGATTTTTTACGCTGCTGTAAGCATAACAGGCATCGGCAACACGCTGCCGCATCACGGGATTGGCGTCCGTGGCGATCAGGCGCAGCGACAGGCCCGGGAATAGCGATTGCACCTGTAAGTGCCAGATCAACGATATCGTAAACGGCTCTTCGCCCGATCCGCTGCCCACACTCCAGACCCTCAGGTAATCCTCACCCTGTCGCAGATCCCACCGCGCCAGATCCGGCAACACCTCCCGGGCGAGAAACAGGTACATCTGCCGGTCACGGTAGAAGCTGGAAATCGTCACCTGGCACAGGTTGTCGAGAACACTCCATTCAGCTTCGTGCTCTGCCAGATAGTCACGATAATCTGAAATTTCGTCGATACTTAATTCTGCCATGCGCCGGGTAATACGCTTGCATACCTGACCACGGACTTTGCGAAAGCCGGGCCAGCGCATCCGCTGTTTTGGCAACGCCCACTGCAGAAACTGTATGCATTCATCATCCCGCATGGCGGCAGGTTCCTGGATATAATGGCGCAGATGTGCTGGAAGAGGTAATTACGATAACCTTATCAGCCTCAACTCGATTAGCATAGAAAATGAATGAACCAGCCTGACTCCCGGCAAATGTTTGAACCCGCTTATCGGGCGCTATTACATGACAACCAGCTGGCGGCACGGGCCGAGCAAGCGTATCAACATATGGCCGACTGCGATTTGTGTGCGCGCTATTGCCATGTCGACCGTTTCAGGACCATCAAGGGCGCTGTCTGCCGTACAGGCACAGCGGCTGTGGTGAACAGTTTCGGCCCCCATCACGGCGAAGAGGGCCCGCTGCGCGGGGCCCGTGGCTCGGGCACGATATTCTTCTCCTGGTGCAACCTGCGCTGTGTATTCTGCCAGAACTGGGAGATCAGCCAAAAAGGCCGGGGGCACGAAGTGACCCCGCAAACATTGGCCGACATGATGCTGCAATTGCAGGCACAGGGTTGCCACAATATCAACCTTGTCACACCCAGCCACGTGGTGGCGCAAATTATCGCCGCGGTTCAAATTGCCGCACCACAGGGATTACATTTGCCGCTGGTTTATAACACGGGCGGTTACGACAGCCCCGAGGCATTGGCATTACTGGACGGGATCATCGATATCTATATGCCGGATATGAAATACGGCAATTCCGGCATCGCACGTCAATACTCGAGAGTTCGGAATTATGTCGAGGTAAACTTTGCCGCTGTTAAAGAAATGCATCGCCAGGTTGGTGATCTGCGGCTGGACGAGAAGGGTATCGCACGACGCGGATTGCTGGTTCGACACCTGGTGCTGCCCAACAATCTTGCCGGCAGTAAAGCGGTCATCGCCTTCCTCGCTGAGGAGATATCAAAAGACACCTATTTAAACCTGATGGATCAATACCGACCTTGTTATCGGTCCGATGAAAACCCGCCCCTCGATCGGCCATTAAGCGAAGGCGAATACCGGCGAACACTTGAACTTGCCAGAGAATATGGATTAGGCCGGCTTGACACCCGGCTCGGTTGGCGGCAATTCCTCAGATGAACCCTGTTGGTGCAGACGGAAAATACTCAGTACCGTATGAACGACTTCGTCGTCATCCAGTGGCGGTGAGCAACGTATCCGATTCCAGCACGATAGCAGTTCGATCACGACATCCGCATCGATGCCATGCCAGAACAGATGTCCCGACAAGGAGGCAAGCGTATTATTCCTCATGCCCTCGTCAACACCTTCCCTGACCAGCTGACGCCAATGCTCCAGGCTATGCCCTGGGTTTTTAGCATCACCACGCAAGAGTCTTAGCAACCATTCTGGCACCTCGGCTGCCACAATCTTGTCCGGCTCATGCCCACTCACCCAGGTGTAGGCATTTCCACTGCTATGAATGGAAGGAGGGGCTACCACACAGCCACCATCACCTCGCAGATCGATACCGGGAACAATGCCGACACGGTTATGTATTATGCCGCCGGGATGTTTAAAGTAGACATGACGGCCTCCGCCACCAGTCTTGGCTTCAACGGAAATCGGTAAAGGACCATGTGCCGTCTCCCACTGCGCAAGACTTTGCTCACCACCATGCCGGGGATCGATATCCAGTACCACCAGGCCAGAGATCGCACCGGTCACAATGCCTACATTTGCCGTTGTCCACCGTTGATACCATTCATTGATTTCATCCTCCGTTGCCCGCCGTTGTTGATACTCAAGCCATTTGATCAACGGGCGCTTGTCACGCGCCCGCATCGGAATTACGGACCAATGATGATGGGCATAGCGCAAGGCTGCTGCGAGCGTATCAGGTGACTGAGTGCGCATGGCAACCTCCTGCTTCAACTATAAAATGCCGCTTAATCATTAATAACAACCATTTTCCATTTATCTTAATTTGTGACCCGGTGAGTTTAATCGAGTTCAACCTCATCTTCGCCAGGCGTAGTGTCTGCGGCATCAAACAACCGCATTGACGGTGGAATGACGAAGCGGCTGCAGGCTGTTTTCAATTCATCGTATAGCTGTCGTGGATCAGTACTATAGCGGCGTGAAAAATGAAACGGCACCAGGCGTGCCACACCGGCCTGCATCGCGATTTCGCCACAGGAAACTGTGGTCAAATGACCATTGCGCAAGGCATGCTCGGCCTGCGCTTCGACAAAGGGCGCTTCACACAATAAGGTATGGGCCCTTTGCGCCAGGTCGATAAGACGCTTGCGATTGTCAGCCGTGTCGGCCAGATCGGTGGCATATACCAGCTTTTTACCGGGGCTGAGGAGCAGTAACTCTGCGGCCAGAGCCGCGACCGTCGCGTCACTGCCATCTGGAAGACGAATACCTGCAGTTTCGTTACCGCGCAGCAATTGCTGCTTGAGCTCTCCCAACCAGGGGCCTGGCTTCAATCCTTGTGCCACGAGCCGATCCTTGCGTACATTGATTTGCTTGTCGGGTTCAAAGGCATACGCCACCACCTCTATGCCTTGATGATCCAGTAAAAACCGCGCGTATCCGAAACCCCGCATCCTCGCGAATGACACCCTGATGTACCGCAAGCTCCTGGTGTAATCGCGGTTCGGCCCGGGTGGCCTCCACCAGACCTTCGAGCAGTTCGCGGCCTGCAACGCCCCGCGCGACACCCGGTCCATCCACCAGAATCACCCCATCGCGGAATTGTTCTGTCAAGCGGCGTAGCGTTGATACCAGTGGCAATCGAAAACGACCTGCATCCAGAGTACAGAGGGCAAAATACTCAACCGTCAGCCAGCCATCGTGCTGCCAATGGCCCAGAGTTACAGCGCCTGGTACGCCCATCAGCGGCGATCCTGGATCGGCGCTGATACACCAGCAGCCGCGGCGCAGTTGTGCAAATTGTTCCGCCAACCGGGTCACCAGCGTAGACTTGCCTGTTCCGGGTGCACCAAACAGCAATGCGCGCCGGTCCTGCGAAAATACCGATGCGATGATGTCAGCCGGATCTGCTGTCAACCGGGGAAAATCATCTTCAGGGGTTGGTATGATCATGATGCATCAGGAATTTGATAGACCTCTTATCTCACTACCGATAATCGACGTATGTTTCTTCGCTGTTACGAACCATTACTCAGGTCGAAGAAAGACGGGAATTGTCTCTGGTACCGCTGTTAAACAGGGTCATCTCCCATGTATCCTCGCGGGTCGAGTGGCGCAGGATGTAGATGCCGTTGTCATCTCCTAAAAGTTTGAAGTAACGATGCGCAGGATCGAGCCAGCGATCCAGTACATCCATGACTTCGACACAGCGATTACCGAGGTAAAAGCGCCTCGGGGTTTCCTCGCCACGATATCCGGCGTAACACTCAACCTTCATACCCAGTCACTCTTCACCGGCTGCCGTTCGTCGTAACAGGAATTCGGCAATAGCTTCCATGCGCCGATCACTGACTAGCGGGTTCCTGTCCATAAAAGGATGAGCCATTTCCGGGTCTTTCAATACCACTGCACCTCGCTCCTGTGCCGTTTGGATCAGTTCCCTGGACATGTCCGGGGTGACAACAGAATCCTGTCCTCCGGCAACAAAAAGGAAATTGGGGGCTTGTTGCGGCAAGTTGCTGACCGGATCATAGGCTTCCGGACAGCCGTAGCCCGATAGTCTGCTGGGCGTCGAATCGATTACGATCAAATCCGCCCGCCTTTCCTCGAGTGCGTTTAACAGCACAATACCACCAAAAGACATGGCGTAAAAAAGACCGGTTGAATAGGGTCGGGAATTGAGTAGATCGATGATCCCACCGTAGTCGTTGACCATGGCTTTTAGCCGGCGCTTACCCTCCGATCTGCCGTAGCCGCGATAATCGAAGATATAGACGTCGAAGCCAGCACTTGCGAAGCGCGTAAAGCTTCGCAGAATCTGATCCGCGAGCATGGCGTTTCCCTGCGTTACCAGCAGATAACCCTCGGCATGATCCACATCGCGCCCGGATGCAACGGCTTTCAGTTTATATCCTCGCAGCGTGCGGCCATCCACGGTCTTAAAAGAGATATCTTCTACATTTGAGAGATCGCCAATACGTCCTGAATCGGGTCTGCCCGCCATACTGCTCCACAACCAGAAAACAAGGGGCTCCTTGATTCCACAGACAGACTTTTCCAGCTCCCGGTGCATCGATTCCCCCGCATTGATGAGGCCAGGCAACAACAGCACCAAGAAATGCAGGCATCGAAGCCTAATAAACTTTAGCGGTACCATCCACGAGCTCTTGCCGTATGACAATCATCTGGTTTAACTGATCGTCGAAGATTTTCCTGACGGGCGCCTGCATGGTTGTGAGGCTTACACCGTGCTTTAAACGTACCTGCAGATCCGCCACCTGGGGTTCCATAATCGGTCCACCGATACTACTAACCAGGTAACAATAGGCTTCTTCGACCTCCGCCAGCTCCTCGATAATGGCATCGGTAATCCGTTGGGCAACGACGTTGTAGAGCTTACCGACATGTGTCACCGGATTTTTCCCCGCAGCCGCTTCCATGTTCATCGGCCGATAAGGAGTGATCAGACCATTGGCCCGATTACCACGGCCCACTTCACCATCATCACCAGCCTCCGCTGAAGTGCCGGTTACCGTGAGATAGAGGCTGCCGCTTGATATATCATCCGCGGTATTCACTGCAATCGTTACATTATTTGACGTAATCCGGCTCGCAGATTCCTGCGCAAGCGAGGCGACTACCGCCTTGCAAGCCATGTATTCATCCACATCCGCAACGAAACGATCGATGATGGCGCAGGCTATGGTAAGCCTGATGGTGTCCCGATCCCGAACACCCATCACCTTGATGTCCTCTCCGATTGCGGGGTGCGCTGCCTTGACCGTTTCCGAATTCAGGTGTTTTTCAACTTCGAGAACAATACGCTCCAGGTCGTCCAGGGGGGCGTACCCCACGCCGCACGAAGTATCATTGGCCAGCGCTACCCCGGATTCCTGCTGGCGCAAGTACAGATCTACCAGCTCCACCGAACCGGGTCGGATCAATGAGTGAATCTTGACATGCCTGTCGTAATCCAGAGCATGGAAGCCGGGCTTCAGCCAGTTCTGGCAGCTTGCCTCTACCAATTCATCAACAGGCACTCGCTTGCCCTTGTATTCACAGGTCGCACGACCCGCAAGGAATATCTCCATCGGCTGTGTTACCTGCCCTCCCCCGAAAACCGCTCGTGACGTCCCACCCCGTAACAACACCTTGTCCACGTTGTGATGCAGAATGAAGTCAAAATTATTGAGGTAAAACCGGCATAGCGTTCGACTCAGCTCTTCAGCCAGCGCATCGCAAACCGTATCCGGGTGCCCTTGCCCCTTGCGCTCAACGATTTCCACCGGCTGACAGGCGGGGGATGGAGCTGATAGTGTCGTAATGTAAATTTCTGACATTAATCAATTTCGCTTGCGCATTACGCCAATTCGATGATCCTACCTAACAATAAACATACCCTCTATTGAGCATATGCATCGGCTGTTACAGGGTTTCCAGCATATTTTTATCCGCATAAGCAAAAGTTTAAGCAACGGCGTTGAGGGTCGGTTGATTTGTATCAGTAAAGGCAATTACTTACTAAAAAAATTTGGTGACAGTAAACTTGCCTCATCGGGGTGATGAATCAAGTTCAATGTCACTCAAATTTTCTAGAGCCTGGCAGGTTTGTAAAAATTAGCCTTTAATCATTCCCGGAGATTTTGTTTTCATCTAACCTCCGCTGCGAAATCCACTCAGCCGCTTTCGTCGCAGCAGCATGCGCGGGTGAAAAGACCTCTGCTAACCGGGAACCTACAACCGCTGTCACGGGAACAGGCAATCGAGTCAGCCTTTCTCGCGCCGGCCACCCTCTTCCCGATCGAGTATCCAGGCTACGATTTCGCCGATGTCGAGAATATCCTTTTGCGAGTCCCATTCCCGGCTGGGTGTCAGCAGCCGATCACTTGACGAAGAGCTCTCGGCGACGAGATCTGACTCGGCGCTTGCGCGTATGGCCCGGATCCGGGCCTGCCAAACCCTCATATTCTTCGGGGTCAAGTCGACCCAGCCATAATAACTGTCGGACGACTTGATAATCGGGCCTCGCAACAGGCTGACCCCGTCCGCCATCAGAATTGGAATGCCGATCGAGAGAATACGCCGGCGCAGGGCTTCATTGTCACGTACCATGTTTTCGAGGATGCTGGCCATTGCCGCCGGTGTTTCTGCCAGAATGGCGTCACTGTGTTGCAGGGTCAGCTTGAGCAGATGCGCTTCATAAAGCAGCTTGGAAAGCCGTGGCGGGCCTAGAATTTCGAAGGCGACGGCCTCGCCATGTTCCGCTTCCAGGCGGGCCAGGCGGTTAAGGGCCGCCTGACGCAGATGACCGCCGCGAAAGCTTGGCCCCGTCGCAGATGCATCGAGAGCGGCGATAACGTCACGCCCGGTGTTACCGCCGACAAGTTCGCGTACCGCGTTTTCCGCCACTTCCTCCGGCGTCACGATCTGCATCAGGCCCGGGGCGGTGATCGCCGCGAACTCGGCGGCAGTGAAAAGGCCGTTTTCGCCGGTATCGATATAAACTCCCTGAAGTTTTTCGCCGCAATCCGACCCGAATTCACCCTCGGGCGCCAGGCTGGCTTCGTCCGTTACCGATACTGCCGACTCGGGCGGGCAATCATAGAGATCGATGTCCCGGCCGCGCCTGCGGATCGGGCCGTAATCGATTGCCCGCCAACCGATCAAGGCCGCGGGTTTTATTTCCTTGACAACAGTTGGTCCGTCCGGGGTTCTTGCCAGCAAAAAAGTCAACAGGCTTTGCGCGCCCGCCATTGCCGACTTGGTCAGCAAAAGTCGCGACGGCTTTTCCTCGCCATGAGTAAAGGGGATGTTGAATCCCAGGCCGCCGGTGCCCGAAGTGCCAACCTTGACGTATCCCTCGGTCCCGTTCCTGCGCATCGCCTCGTAGAGCAGTTGTACGTGCCGCACGAGCTGGGGGACGTATAGCGACGCAATCAGGCCCTCGGCCTGCGTGCGCCATCCCGCATCGCTGGGGGAAGCGGCCAGCTCTGCGAGACGGGAAGCCGCATCGTAGATGTTCTGGTAGCTGACCGCGGTTGCCGTATTCATACAGTCGATTACCGCGTCCGCGCCGATCCCGTCCAGCCCCGGGGCGGTGCCGGAAATGAGCTGGGTTAGAAAAGAAGAGGTACGGATATCATCGTTTAGCGGATCCAGAGTGTCGCGAATCAGGCGCCGGCGCCTGTCCGGGTCGGCAAGTACCACCGCGCGCGCGTTATCCCCGGCATCTCGCCATTCGGTGCGCAGGAAAACGTCACCCCAGATCGGGATAATCCTGGTGTCACTATCCGCGAAGTCCGCCGCCAATCGTTCGGCAGCGCCGTGTGCTTTGGCTTCCCGCCGGGCGGCGACCACCAGGCTTGCTGGATGATGCCGCATTAAACGACGGCAAACCGCGACGCCGACCATGCCGGCGCCGCCCAGTACAAGAACCTTGCGACCTTCGATATTCATGCCGTTTTCTCCGTCGAGGGTGCCCTGGAATAGATACGGCGCAGCTCGTGTTTCAGCACCTTGTTGACCGCGCTTTTCGGCAGTTCGTCGAGAAATACATAACGGCGAGGAATCTTGTAACCACCGATGTGGTCGCGGCAATGCTCGATCAATTCCTCGGCCGTCGGCGACTCGCCGGCGGTCGGTACGATAGCAGCCAGCAACGCTTCACCGTAAGCGTCGTCCGGAATGCCGACAACGGCACATTCCTGGACCTTCGGATTCTGGTAGAGCACCGATTCGACCTCCAGCGAATAAACCAGCTCGCCGCCGGTGATAATCAGGTCCTTCTTGCGATCGAGCAAGTAAAGGTAACCTTGCTCGTCCATGTGCCCGATATCGCCGGTATAAAACCAATCGTCGCGGAACGCCTCAGCCGTCGCCTCCGGCCGCTTCAAATAGCCTTTGGCGACATTCGGCGCGCGCACGATAATTTCACCCGGCGCATCCGGCGGTAATTCGCAGTCGTTGTCATCGACAATCTTCATATCCACGGCAGGAAGCTGACGGCCAACGCTTTGCAGAAGCCGGTGGTCACCGCTCTCGAACGCCTGCCGATGATCGGCCATCCCCAGCATGGTCAACAGCGGCGCAGCCTCGGTCAAACCATAAGCCTGGATAAATTCCACGCCAGGGAAGCTCTGCAGTGCGCGAAGAATCCATTCCACTGCCATCGGCGAAGAGCCGTAAATCACCTGCCGCAAGCTGCTGAGGTCATAACGATCGAAATCCGGCTGCTGCAACATCATGATAATCATCGTCGGCGTCAGCACACAGCAGGTCACGCGATATTCCTGGATGGCTTGCAGGGCTGTCTGTCCGGAAAAATCCGGCAGGTATAAATGAGCCGCGCCGACCATTACCCACGGGGTGGCCAGCAAATCAGCCGAATGGAACATGGGTGCCACATGCAGAAATAAATCATCGCTACGTGGCCGCGCCACGAAACCGATTTGCAGCGCATTGAGCAAGATATTGGCGTGGGTAAGGCGTACTCCCTTGGCCCGACCTGTTGTGCCGCCGGTATAAACCAGCAAGGCATCATCCGTTTCAGCCGACTCGTGCATTGCTGCGGCCTTCGCCTGATCGAGCTGCTGTTCGTACTGCATCGGCTCGATCAACAACATCCGATCCGCCCATGGCGTCATTTCTGCATTTGCCATCAGCGTTGCGAATGGCTCTTCAACGGCAACCAGTCGGCACTCGGCATTATCCAGGATATAGGCAATCTCAGGCGGCGCCAGACGGTAGTTAATCGGCACCGGCACCAGCCCCGTCCAATAACCGCCCCGCATCAATTCGGCCTGGCGAAATGTGTTATGGCTGATAATAGCGAAACGATCGCCCGCTCTCAGACCGGATTCACTGAGCACCGTTGCGCAACGCCTTGCGCGATCGACGAATTCTGTCCAACAGAAACATCCTTCCGGGTCCACGACAGCCACACGGTCACCAAAAAGCCGTGCACTGCGTTCTAAATTGGATGCCAAGGTAAGCATATTTCGGTCAACTTGGTTAACGGGTTACTGTTGACAGTATAAGCATGCGAAATTAACGCTATATGATTTGGCTCAACTCCATTCGCTGCGAAACCGAGGGCCGTTTATTATTGGGATCACGGACATTGCAGAAATATAGATCCCGGAGTCTAGCCTTGTCTATTTTTCCAGGCCTGATCGGCACTATTCAAAGTCTGTTAGGGACTGAAATGGTGCCAGGGGCGGAATCGGACTGGTCCGCATTCGGCGGTCCGCGTTCGGGGGTCCGCGTTCGGCATCGACACGAGAATTTTCAATTGTAATTTAAAATTCTTTACTTAATAAAATCAGATACTTACGCGCTTCCCGTTTCCATTTGTGCCAGTAAGTGACAGTTTTTGGCAGTCAATAGGGCACAAAATTGGCACACCCACTTAGTTCTGCATATCGCCGACAAGCCGATATCTGGAAAGTCCGATCTAATAACTGGAAAGTGCCCTTATGAGTTATTCAGGAAAAGGGGGAGACAGCGGGCTCGACACCCGTGTGTACTGCTGTCCAATACCACTGGATTTAGGTAAAGAGTCGTTTATTCTTCTTACGCCTTTAAGGTATATCTTAAGACTCAGGATTTTTTAGACGTTTGTACACTAACTGTACTTAGTACACGCTCAATATCTTTACTTTTACATTTAGGGCACTTTTCTTCGTGTTTGTCATGCTCTTGGAAAGATTCGACAATGTCAAATTCATGACCGCAACTGTTACATTTGAAATCGTAGATTGGCATAGTATCTAGAAATTGTTATCCATTATTACTTTATATATTGCTTATTATTTTTTTAGTTGATTTGCATCAATAAGACATCTAAACACTCAATCACTACGCCTTTCCACCAACCAATCCAGTTGATTTTGAGCCGTCAGGTTACCGATATATTGCCGCTACTTTTGCAGATTCGATGACCGGTTAGTGCCATTTTACGCCCTTGAAGTTATGATATTCAAGGTTTGCTCTTAGGATACGCCTAGTCAATAAAACGTGGTCTGTCCCCTATTCTCTCAGGTGTTAGCCTGTTCAATCGCACCACGCGGCGGGTTAACCTGACCATCGATGGCGAGGATTTCCTGCCCATCGCCGAGCGTCTGGTAGCCGATTTCGAACGCGCCATTTCCGATCTGAAGACCTCGGCCGAGCGCCGTGGCGGGAAGGTGAGCATTGCGGTCTTGCCGTCACTCACCATTAACCTGTTGCCTGGGATACTCGCCCGATTCAAGGACGCCAATCCGGGGGTACGGGTAATACTGCGGGATGACAACGCAAGGGGAGTCCAGCGCCAGGTGCTTAACAACGAGTCCGATTTCGGCATCAGTAATCGCTGGGAGGAAGACTCCGAACTCAAGTTTTTCCCCTTGACTCTCGATCCCGTTGGGCTGGTCTACCCACCGGATCATCCTCTCGGCAAAAACACGCGATCGAGGGGTGCCTCGAGTCCGTTAGTTCACGGAATACGAGGCCCTGACCATGGCCGCTCTCAGCGGAATACTGGAAGCGAGGCTGGCAATCACGGTCCTGCCGTTGCTCGCGATGCCTAGCCATATGCATCCGGCCCTGGTCTTTCGCAGGCAGACCAATCCGAAAGTCGAACGAGAGCTTTGCATCATCACCCGGCGAGATTTCCCATTGTCCGAATCCGCGCAATAGGTACGCGAAATGCTGCTCTCCGAGACGCCGCGCTCTGTTGATCGCTTATGAATCCGGAATGCTCGGGTACATCCGAGGTAAGTTGGGCTACTATCGGTTTGCTGATAACCAATTGAAAAACAAAGAAAATGGCGCCAGGGGCGGAATCGAACTACTTAGATTAGCTGCTGATTTCGTTAGATTAATTAAACTATTACAACAAATAGTTACAACCTTTTTACCATCAAAAATTGATAGTTTTTGACTTCTACCACTGCAATGTACCGAAGGTGGGTCAGTGTCCAAAGGCACGCGAGAAAATTTCCATTTGTCATATCACACAACCAGGTAACGGGCATATGAAAAATTCACCCTCTCCCGAGT
This sequence comes from Gammaproteobacteria bacterium, assembly GCA_029862005.1. NCBI lineage: Bacteria > Pseudomonadati > Pseudomonadota > Gammaproteobacteria > Gammaproteobacteria bacterium. The sequence goes on from JAOTYD010000046.1 coordinate 14,476, forward strand.
ATTAATTATCCATCCAGGTGAACCGCAAATCGAGCGCAGTTAGCTTTTATACGGCTACTCACCACCCCCATCCATGATGTCTATGTCATCCGAGACCACAAATCTACCCTGTTTGAAGTGCACGGTATCTTCTATGATGGCGACCAGGGCACCCAGGCTAACCAGTGTCCCCGCGATCGGAAGGATCATCACCGCGTATTTTTTCGGCATATAGTTAGGTTTGAATACCAGGCTACCGTTCTCCCACGCGAAGTGCCACATTTCCCAGTATTTGCCACCCATCTTCGACACCACTTCCAGACCGTAGACGGTAATCACAATTCCAAGCGCGCAAGTGATACCGGTCCACAACTGCTGGATGGCAAAAGCAGCGGGCGTCGGTAAACGTGTGTAAATGAGATTGAGGGCAATCTGTTCCTTTTCCCGTACCGTAAGTGCCAGCGCGATAAACACGAACCAGATATTGCTCAACACAGTCAGCAGGTCGCCCCACACTGGAGGATTCAGGAATACATAGCGCATGATGACGGTGTACACGGTGAAAGCCACCATCATGAACAACATGAGCATGCAAAAGACCGTCAGAATTTTACGTATCCACAGATCGAGCGCTACCAGGAATTTAACCATTGCTGTTTCCTCCCTTATCTAGCTGGTGAAGCCCATGATGCCCGGCAGCCACATAGTAAAATCGGGGATGACGACCAGCAGGAACAGCAAGAAAAATAATGCGACCAGATAGGGCAGCATCGCTAGTGCGACTTTTTCGAGCCTTGCCTTCGCGATTGCCGCCGCGGTGAAATAGGCGACACCGAGCGGTGGGGTTACAGATCCGATGAGGAATCCGACGACGCAAACCAGCGCGGCCTGCACGTCCGGGTAACCCGCCTTGACCATGACATCTATGATCACCGGCCCGACAATAATAATGTTCGCAGCGGAATCCATGACCATGCCCAGCAGATAGATAAAGATGACCAGTACCAGTGCAAAAAGAAATGGATTGTGGGCGTAGCTCAACAACCATTCTTCGAGCTCAGCGATCGCACCCAACGATGTCAGCAACCAGCTGAATGGCCCCGAGGCCGCAATGATGATAAACACCAGGGCACTGTTGCGAAAGGCGCGAACGAAGGCACCTTTGCAATTATCCCAGGTAATTGTACGGTAGACGAACAGACCGACCAGCAATGCGATGGTTGCTGTCAACGCACCTGCCTCGACCACCCCGGCTATACCACCGACGACCGCGCCGACCAACACTATCGGAATCAATAGCGCAAACGAGGCCTGCTTTCCCGCCGTGTAAACTGCCCCCCAGCTAAAGGGTTCCTGGCTGCGCTCGTAGTTGTTCTTAACGGCGAGAAAATAGTTAATCACCATAAGCAATCCGCCGATCATGATCCCCGGAATAATTCCCCCGGCGAACAGCGCCCCGACCGATATACCGCCGGCATTGGCAAGCACGATCATCATGATACTGGGCGGAATAATACCGCCGATAGTGGAGCTGACCGCGGTAATGCCAGCCGCAAATGCTGCTGGATAGCCCGCTTTCTTCATCGCCGGCATCAGTAGCGAACCGACGGTCGCGGTATCGGCGACCACGGATCCGTTCATACCCGCGAAAAACATGCTAACCAGGACATTGGCCTGCGCCATGCTTCCGCGCATACGTCCAATGAGGCGCTGGCTCAATGTGACCAGGCGATCGGTAATCGTCGCGCTGGTCATTAGTTCACCAGTCAGCATAAAAAAAGGAATGGCCGTCAACGGTACCGCGTCAATTGCGCTGAACATCTGACTTGGGATCAGGATCAGCGGGGCCGCGTCGGTGATCAGAATATAGACAACAGGAATCAGGATCAGGGTAAATCCAACCGGCGCTCCCATTAAGATAAGCACCACGAGAACAACTAGAAGTAAGATGCTTTCCATGGTCAGTTAATTCGAGGTTACCTGGGTTCCAGACACAAAGCCGGGAAGCTTTATTTGCTATCGATCATACAGAAAAACAAATGGCGCGGTGATCACCGCGCCATCTGCTAGTGCATTTGAAAGCCAACTGCCATTACAAGGCGCCTGCTTCCTTCAGTGTGGCAATAAAATCTGTCAAGCCTTGTTCCTGCAACACCCGCTCTGCAGTTGCAGGATCGAAGGTACCCTTGGCATTTAACCATGCGTCGACGGCACCGGCTCTCCAGAGTTTCATTTCCTCGTCCGTCGGGACGTACCACTCTTTGATCTCGGCTTTGATCGCTTCCTCACCAGATTTTACCCAGGCACGATCAAGCTTCTGAACATGTTTACCAAAGGCTTCTGCTGCGGTGTGTAGCCATTCTCTTTCCTGATCGCTGAGCTTGTCATACTGCCGCTTGTCCATGGACAACTGGTTGCCAGACCAGGATCCACCGATTTCAGTGAAGTACTTAGCCACTTCCTGCAGCTTGGCCACATGTTGCCAGGGTGTAGCAACATACTGACCGGAGACAACACCGGTTTGCAATCCTTGATAGAGTTGCGCCCAGTCATAAGGCACGGGAACAGCACCCCAGTTTTTAACCAGCGTGTATTCGATTGGGCTTTTGGTAACACGCCATTTGATGCCTTTCATGTCAGCAGGGACATGAACCGGGCCGTGCGCGTTTCCGAGCTGACGAAAGCCACCACTGGAGTATACGGTCAGGCAAACGTGGCCCGCTTCCT
>JAOTYD010000047.1 GCA_029862005.1 Gammaproteobacteria bacterium
TATCTCTTGGTTACGGCAAGTTCACCTTTCCCAGTTTCTTTGACAGTCTGGTCAAAGCCCTGGAGATCACGGTTTTGATCATGTTCCTGGTTGCCGCATCGAACTTCTTTGGCGCCGAATTCAGTGCTTTGGGCACGCCGAAGATGATGACTGAAATGCTACTTGGCATGGAAATGTCGCCTTACCTCATTCTGATCGTGGTTATGGCACTGATCTTCCTTCTGGGATGGCCACTGGAGTGGGTGCCTATTGTTCTGATCGTGGTGCCAATTTTGCTGCCGACGGTCGAGGCGTTGGAGGTCCACGGACTGGATCGCTACGACCTGATGGTCTGGTTTGGCATTCTGGTCGCGGTAAACCTGCAGACCGCATGGCTATCCCCACCTGTGGCCTTGTCAGCCTACTTTCTGAAGGGGGTCGTGCCGACCTGGGATCTCAAGGACATCTACCTGGGCATGATGCAGTTCATGATGATTCAACTCCTCGGTCTCATCCTGCTGTTTTCCTTCCCGCAACTGGTGCTTTGGCTACCCAGAGTAATGTCTGGTGGGTAAATCATGATGCATCTCCTTCGATCTACCTTGTCATGGGCAAGCGCCCGGCATGCTGATATCTATCCTGACAGTTAAGGCTCCCCAGGCGTTGTACTCGACCAATCATGAGTCTCAGGATTTGGTGCAATGAAACGCGAACGCGGCTCGACCATTCAGCGCGTACTCGATATTCTCGAAACCGTTGCCATGTCGCCGACGCCGCTCAGCGCCACCGAGATTAACAAGGTTCTGGACCTGCCCAAGGCCACCGCGCACCGGCTTTGCGCCGAACTCGATGCGCGGGGCTACCTGCTAAAAAGAATCAACGGCAAAAGCTACCAGCCAGGCAACCGCCTGTATGACGTTGCAGTCGGGGTACTTGCCAACGCGCGCTTTAGCGCTACCCGCCACGCAATCCTGACTGCACTGTCGGAGCAGGTCGGCGAAACCTGCAATATCGCCTACCCGGACGGGCTCTCGATGGCCTATTCCGACCGGGTTGAAACCAAGGCACCCCTGCGCCTGCAGTTCTCGATCGGAATGCGGGTGCCGCTTTACTGTACCGCCAGCGGCAAGCTTTACCTGAGTACCCTGCCAAAAGCCCGCCGCAAGGCGGTTATCCACAAGCTCAAGCTGGTTCCTCACTCCAAGAACACGATTACCGATTCCGATGTATTGCTCGCAGAACTCGACAAGATCGAACAAAAACAGGTTTCGATCGATAACCAGGAACTATACGATGACGTCATCGCGATCGCGGTGCCGATTAAAGACCGGCAGGGCCGCTTTTACAGTTCCCTCGCGATCCAGGCCCCGACCACTCGCCTCTCGGTTGACGACAGCGAACGCTACCTGCCATTGCTGCGCGAGGCCGCTCACGATTTATCAATGCTGGCCGAAGACGAGTAACCCGAAAAATTCCCATGAGGCCCGGCGTCAGGGCTAGCGCCATCGATTGTGCCAACACATAGGGTGCGTCGCATGTATAAACCAGCTTTTCTGGATCAATTTTTCCCGGTTATCGCCACTTTTCTCAAATTTTTTTAACTATCCTGTCAACCGAATTCGGGGTCACTCGTTTTAATGGGTAACGATAACCAACAAACGGGTACAGCTATGACTTTCGCAAATATCAGGCAGGGCCTCTGGATTTTCTTAATCGCGATCGGCGCTCTGGGTTTAGGAGCCTGCAGTGATGGCTCAAGTGGCAGCGGTAGTAGCAACGAAGAATTTGGCGATCTGACGATTTCGCTGACCGACGCTGAGGGTGATTTCAACCAGTACACGATCGATGTCACTAGCATCAATTTATACAAAGCCAACGGCGCGGTAGTAGAAACCTTACCCAATACTGCACGCCTCGATTTTTCCCAATATGTCGAAGTAACAGAATTCCTGTCGACCGCGACGGTACCTGTGGGTAGTTATAAAAAGGCCGAAATTACGCTCGATTACAGCAACGCTGTCATCACGGTCGAAGATGAGAACGGTAACTCGATTCCGGCCCAGGCATTTGATGAGTACGGAAATCTGCTGACCGTTATTACGCTCGAAGTCATGATCAACGAACACAATGGATTCAATATTAGGCCTGGAAAACCGGCGGCCCTGATCCTCGATTTCGATCTCGAGGCATCCAACGAAGTGACGATTAATGGCAACTCGGCAACGATCGTCGTGAATCCAATCCTGATTGCCAATACCAGTATCGAAGACGATAAGACACGGCGCCTGCGTGGACTGCTCTCCGGGGTTAATCTTGAACGGGAAACATTTAACGTCAAGTTGCGCCCGTTTCGAATCCGTCACCATGATTTCGGCAAAATTACCGCACACACCAGTGAAGAAACGGTATTCGAGATCGATGGTGTCGCCTATCGGCAGCTTGAAGGTCTCGAGGTACTGGCGCAACAAAGCGGGATCACGCCGCTGGTGGCGCTGGGGACCGTTAACTACGGCGACCGACGCTTCCTCGCACACCAGGTTTACGCCGGTAGCAGTGTACCCTGGGGCGATAAGGATGCCCTTAAAGGCAGCGTCATTGCGCGCAACGGCAATACCCTGACCGTGCTAGGCGCAACCATCGAATTCGATGATGGTCACTATAGCTTCAATGACGAGATCGAGGTGTTAGTCGATGAAAATACCAGGGTCACCAAGCAAGGTGATCCGGACAATTTTCACCGAATCGGTGATATCAGCGTGGGCCAGAAAATTACCGCGCTGGGACAGGTTTCCGACGATGGTAAATCTTTGAAAGCCAGTCTGGTACGCATGCGTTACAGCCACGTGTCGGGACTGGTCGCGTCAGTGTCCCCACTTGTGGTCGATCTTCAGCATGTTAACCGTCGGTTAGTCGCGCGTTATGATTTTACCGGCACCGGTATTACGCCAGACAATGACGCGGATCCAGATTACTACGAGATCGATAACGGCTTGCTCAGCCTCAGCAGCTTAGGCCTTGCGGAACCGGTCCGGGTGCTGGGATTTCCAACCCCATTTGGCGTCGCTCCACCCGACTTTACCGCCAAAACCATCATTGACCTGAGCGAATTGCCGACCAGGATGCTGATGTCCTATGGCACGAATGGCAGCAAAACCGCCATCGTCAGCCTCGATGAAAACGGCATGCTACTCGACCTGGCCTCGGCCACCGGACGCCACCACCTGAAACAGGGTGGTGTGATCACCGATATCGCCACGCTCGCGGAGGTGCCCTTCATCGAGCCCGGCGCTAACATGGGCCTTTACGCAATCAGCCAGGGTCGACGAGTTCATGTTTACCTCGACTGGGAGGCTTACCAGAAAACCTTGAACGACAAGCTGAGCACTGGTTATAAAGTGGTTTTCGTCATTGCCAAGGGCCGTTACAGCCCAACCGAGCTGCTGCTATCGGCACGCCAGGTCGTCACTCGCATTACGGAGTAAATAGATCACAACGCATACTTTCGCCTGGTTGATACAATTCCCCCATCCTGCTATGGGGGATTTGTTTTTGCGATTCGTATTAACACTAGTACTGGCTACAAGTTGCGTGCTAACGGCACTGGCCGATTCACACCAGCCCAAAGGCGATCCCGACTTACCCTCCGCCGCAATGCTTGAGTTCCTGGGAGACCTGGAACCGGTGGACGAGGAAACCTGGCGGCTGCTCGAACATCACGCGTTAAAAGACGTGGCAGAAAACAAAGAGGTAAACAGCGAATGAAATCGTTAGCGAAACTTACCGGAAATACTGTACATAAATTACTCCTCCTGACGCTGCTGGCAATTCCCCTTTCGGTAACCGCACAGACCTGGGACGAGCTTAGCCCGCAGCAGCAGCAAATTCTGAATCCGTTTGAAAAGAAATGGTCGACCCTGGATCAGGAGAAGCGCAGTCGCCTGCTGCGCGGTGCCGAACGTTGGCAAAACATGTCGCCCGAGCAGCGTCAAAAAATGAAACAGCGCTTCAAACGCTGGCAAAAGCTGACTCAGCAGCAGAGAGATGCGATCAAGGATCGGTTTAAAAAATTTCAAGGGCTTTCCCCCGATCAAAAAGCCCGCATACGCAAGGCTTTCAAACGTTTCAAGAGCCTGCCTGCAGACCAACGCAAAAAATTCAGGGCACAGTGGAGGCGCATGACCCCGGCACAACGAAAACGCTGGTTGCAGCATTTCAGAGACAAGCGAAATAATGATTCATGAAACTACCCGCGACCCTGGCGCTCGTGCTCGCTATCGTCTCCGGATCGGGGACGGCAAGCGATGAGTGGCTCGGATTGGAACCGGAGCAACCGCTCTTGATCGGATTCGATCTGGGTCGGGATGAAGTGGAAGACTTAAGTGCTGCATTTCTTTTGAGCCTACCCCTTGGCAATAGTGCCGGGTACTATGGGTACTATGGCAATACAGAGCTTTCCGATGACGGGCAGGAATTCGACAGCCTTACTTTGGCAACCGTAATCTGGTTTGAGCTTTCGGAATTAATTGAGCTCGAAGTTCAACATTTCTTCGAGGGCAATACCGACGAACTGGAAAAGGAAACGCTCGGGCTGTCACTGGCGTTGACCCGGGGAGACTGGAACTTTCGTGTGCAGCTCGAGGATGGCGATCTGCTTATTTTTACAAACAACGATATCCGCGACTTTCTGGATAGATTTGTGCCCGACCGATTTGATAGCGACGTTTCCGCGTACGCACTGGCGCTGGGCCGGCAGGTTGATCCCTGGTACTGGCAGATCAGTTATCAGCGATTTGATTACGAGGAAGATTTAACCCCGTTGAGCAGTAGCCTTTTTGCCCAGTTTATCTTCAAGTCATCGGCGTTGACGCATAGTTCCCTGCTGATATCTCGCAGCACCTCGGTGCTGCTCGGTCACGCAGATTATGACAATGACTACTCAATTTCGATATACCAGGACAAATCCGCTATCGACGACAGCAAGGAAGAAACCCTGCTCCTAAGCTGGCAGCACTGGGCTAATCAGCAACTTGGCTATCTGTTTTCGGCCTCCATACCCGTACCGGGAGACAGCATTGGAATAACGCTGGGCCTGCGATGGGTGCTTTAGCATTATGGATCCGCAAATTCGCCAGGCGATGGATACCTTCTTTCGTGAAGCCGAGCAGAAGGCTTACTTAATGGCAATCACGCTTACCCATGATCGCCAGGACGCGCTCGAACTGGTACAGGAGAGCATGCTGAAACTGGTGCAAAAATATAGCCATCGCGAGTCGAGCGAATGGGGCCCATTGTTTTACCGCATCCTGCAAAACGCGATAAAAGACTGGTTCAGGAAACAGAAGTTTCGCCAGGTTTTACTGGGACTAATGCCCTGGCAAGCTGATTCGGCGGGCGACAAGGTTGAAGCATCAGCCGAGAACCAGGTATTGCTGGATGACGAACTGGCGCGCGTCATGGACGCGCTGCGACATTTACCCTTACGCCAGCAACAAACATTCCTGATGCGCGCGTGGCAGGAGTTCAGTACCCGCGAGACAGCATTCGCGCTGTCAATTTCTGAAAATAGTGTTAAAACGCATTATGCGCGTGCAACGCATCACCTCAGACAATTACTGGGAGAACCCGATGGATAAAGACACGAAACTTCAAAACGATATAAAAAACACGTTCGATCAACAGACCTTGAGTGCGGAAACAAGGGATGCCCTGCATGCAGCCAGGCTTGCTGCGCTCGATCACGGATCGCGCAAGCCGCTACCGGGATGGATACCCGCCACGGCCCTGGCCAGCATTGCACTGGTTGTCATCGGTGCTTTTCTATATCGAGGTATCAACGAATTCGAACTGCCGCAGGTAGCAGCCGACGAGCTTGCGATACTGACTAGCGAGGACGAGCTGGAATTACTCGAGGAACTTGAATTTTACGTATGGTTTGATGAAGACATCAGCCCTGATACCCAGGGCTGATTTATTAAAGTGACGGCTTCCGGCGCAAAAGCGGTAAACTGAGTGCGGGCAATTATTTCATCAAGATAAGCGCTTCGAATATTAACCCGGGTGCCACGCCCTGCTAATAGCTACGCGATTGCGGCCGATTCGACGGGCATATCACTACTGTTCACAATTCCAATAAAGTGTCGACTGAAGGCGTCATCTTCGCCCTGTAGCAACTTGGGAAGCAAGGCCACGAACTCCTCTCTCCTGGACCATTCCCTCATATCGTCTTCCCAGGACATCCACCGACGTCTTGCATCCTTGTTCATGTTTTCGTTGTAAAGAATGATATATGCTTTCTCGAACAGGGATACCAGCATCATGAAGATAATCTCGCGCCGTTCGAGCTGCTCCTCCGAAAGTGTTACCGGTGTAGCCGGGACTCTCAACAGCAACAGATCGGCATTGTCCAGCACCAGTCTTAGAAAGTTATCGTATTCCTCTGACAGATGCCGGTGCAGCTCGCTTTCTTCATTTTGAAGGCTGCGTCTTCGCTCGTAAACGAACACAATAATTGCAATCGGGAAACCGAGGATAGTAACCACGTAACTTAACGCCTCGAGCCAAATCATGACCATCTCCCATATCCAGTTGGGTAACCTGTTCATGATGACAGTTTCTGTAGTAAAAGGGGATGCACCAATTCTAATTAAAATCGGAATTTGTTGTCGCGGGCCGGGTTCTAAAGATAGACTTTTGTAGAGCAGGTCACTATTCTTCGACCGGTTATCGAACCCCGGGATTCCTGACGAGTAAGAGAACTGATATGCGACTTGCAGAAGTTTTTTTGAGACTGGGGTGCAACCTGGTTGGCTGGATGATCATTTACAGCCACTGCATCTGGCTGGGAGTCATTCCTCAAATCGTCTGCGGTCCTGAAGGCGATGAACTATATCGATTGTCGTTGGGTTTTAGCCCGATCGCGATTGGCGCCGCCCTGCTGCTCGGACTCGCGCATAAGTTACCCGCGGTTGTTGGTTACCTGAAATGGTTGGCATTGCCGTTGATTATTCTGGTGCCGCTGGCGGTCAGTCCGATCCTGTCCGCACTGGAAACAACGACATTCGGGTCGATGGGATTTTGCGAATCGATCGCCGCAACTGGATGGCAGCGCGCGTGGGCACCGATACAGGTAGTCACCCTCATGATCATCGTAGCCGCATCCATTCTATTTGTTGCAAAACGCAACTAATTGTTGGATCATTGCGCGCGCTACAGAAATTGCGATTAAGTTAGTAACAGAAATGAGGCCCAACCGGCCCTCATAATAACAGTGGCACTAGCCACGAAAAACGTTTTAAAAGGGGAACAAAAACATGAGTATGATGAGTGAATTTAAGGACTTTGCCATGCGTGGCAATGTCGTTGACATGGCAGTAGGTATCGTCATCGGTGGTGCCTTCGGAAAGATCGTATCTTCCTTCGTTGCTGACGTTTTGATGCCGCCAATCGGCTTGTTGATGGGTGGCGTAAATTTTAGCGACCTGGCAATTATGCTGAAGGACGCTGTCGGTGAAACGGCCCCGGTAATGATCAAGTATGGGTCCTTTATCCAGACCGTAGTCGATTTCATTATTATCGCGTTCGCGATCTTCCTTGTCGTCAAGGCAATGAATTCGATGAAAAAAGAAGAGCCAGCACCTGAGCCCGAACCCGAACCAGCTCCCAGCAACGAAGAAGTGCTGCTGGGCGAGATCCGCGACCTGCTGAGACGTTAAATTCTAGCTTATACTCGAGCCACCGGTGCCCCGCACTGTTGGCTCGATATTCACTTTACCTGGTCTTTCCCCAGCTAACCAAGCCTGGGTCATGATATTCTGTACCGACGAAAAACGACAGGATGCAGAATCGGCACGAAGCGATGCGCTATAGAGTTCTGACCGCGGAAGTCGCACACGAAACCAATACCTTCAGCCGTATTGCAACCGACGAGCAGGCGTTTCGCAATGGCTATTTCCTCGTCGGTGACGACGCCATCGCGGCCCGCGGTAATCACAACACCGAACTCGCCGGATTTTTAGATAGCGCCAGGAAATATGACTGGCAGCTTGATCATATTCTGAGCGCCAATGCCGGCCCCTCCGGCAAAGTGACTACCACAGCCTTTGACTGGCTGGTCGATCCCATCGTTGCGGCGGCAAAATCCGGTAAATACGACGGCATATTGCTGGGATTGCATGGTGCGATGGTGACCGATTTCTGCGAAGATGGCGAAGGCGAATTGCTGCAGCGACTGCGCAAGATCGTAGGCAACGAAGTGCCGATAGCGATCACGCTCGATCTTCATGCCAACGTCACCGCGAAGATGTGCAAGCTTGCCAACATTATCGTTTCGTATAAAACCTACCCGCATATCGATATGCGCGAACGCGCATGCCAGGCCGGTGAAATCCTGCAGCGCAGTCTCGCGGGAGAGATCAAACCGAGTACAATTCGCGTGCACCGTCCAATGCTCGAAGAGATCAACGGCGCACGCACCGACGTTGGTCCAATGCTTAAACGAATCGAGGCTGCAAAAGCCTGGGAGCAGCGCCCCGACGTCTATGCCGTCAGCATCAACGGCGGTTTTGCCAGCGCCGACATCGCCGAGGTCGGCCCCACGGTCCTCGTCACCGCTGAAGGTGATCTGGACGAGCATCGAGCATTTGCCGAGAGCCTGGCCGACGATATCTGGAACCGCCGTCACGAGGTATTAAACGAATACCTCGATGTCGACGCTGCCGCGGCAGTCGCGAGGAAATTCAACTCAGCCAGTGGCCCACTCGTGATCGCAGATTATGCCGACAATCCGGGCGGCGGCTGTTACGGAGATTCAACCAATTTACTGCGCGCCCTGCTAGAGGCCGGCGTCAGCGATGCCTGTTTCGGGCCAATGGTCGATGGCGAAACCGCACAGCAATTGCACCAGCATGAGATCGGCGCAAAGGTTCCTGTCAAGCTGGGTGGAAAGATCGATCCAGAAATCGGTGGTGGCCCACTTGACCTGGTGGTTGAATTGCTGCGCAAAAGCGACGGGCACTACGTGGGCGGTGGCAAAATGATCGGTGGGTTGCAACACAGTTTCGGGCCAACGGCCGTGGTTAATGTGGGGGGAATCGAAGTGTTGATTACGACCATTGCCCAACAACTTCTGGATCTTGAACAATTTAAAAGTTTCGGAATTAACCCGGAATCGAAACAGGTCGTCGCACTCAAATCAATGCAGCATTTCCGAGCCGATTTCGAACCGATCGCCAGCCGGGTAATCGTCTGTGATAGCGGCGCGCTGTGCACGCCCGATTACCAAAAATTATCGTACCGAAACGTGAAACGACCGATATTCCCGCTGGACCAGGAATTCGAAATCTAGCTGTACTTCCGCAAACGTCAAATTTATACCAGAACCCCCGAATCTCTATCCATTAAAATACCGCATTAATTCCGATGCTCGGATACAGGTATTGATCTTCGGCCTCGAAATCGACGATGAAAACTTCCTTGTCGGCCAGCAGCCAGCTGAGCGAGCCATCGATGGAAACTGATTCAGTTAAAAAATATTGAACGCCGACACGACCACCGATTACCAATCCTGATTCATCGAGATCTTTTAACTCGATACTATCTTTGAATTTGGTATTTCGAAAACCAATTTCTACGCCAACATAGGGCACTAGCTCACTATCACCGGTAAACAGCTTTTCCGCCACCAGGCTCGCCTGCTGTGAGCGATAATCGTTTTCTCCCGGAGCAATGTCTTCAATAAGTGCCCATTGGAACTCCCCGCCAATCAGTAAATCATCGAGCAGGAACCAACCGTAACTCACCTGGAGATAAATATTATCTCCATTGGGGCCTTGATAATCGAATCCGCCATAAAGACTTAACCCGGTTTTGCCGGCAAGTTCAGGCGATTGCGCAAATACAGGGGGCAGCGAAAAAACCAAGATCATGAGTAGAGTTGTTCTGGGCATCGGTCACTCCCACTAGAAGTTGGTGAATCAAACGATCACACTGGCATCGTGAGATCTTCGGAAGATCATCCTAGGTGTCGAAACTGAAGAAATACTGAATCCCTTGTGTAAAATCGGGGAATATCCCGGCGTAGAGTAAATAATAAACGAGCTAAAGCGGCCGCTGGTATTTAACCAATAATTGCCCTATTGCTGCTTTCCAGCCAAGAACTCTCAATTCATCTGTTAGTCTACTGGTTTCGCTGGTTGATTTTATAGCGCTGATATTTCCGGATTTGAAAAATGCAAAATTCCTTAATTCTTGCAAGCCTGGCCCTGGCGACTGGTGTCGTTATCGGCATTTTCGTTCAATTCGATCCTGATACACCGGATGTATCCGTATCAGTAACCGAACAAGATCAGGCCCTTGTTGCCTCCGATCAGACAACCGGACAGGTTTTCAGCTCTAATCTTGCGAGCGATAGTCTCATCGCACTGGAACAGCGACTCGAAGAGGAAATTGACGCCCGTATAGCGCTCGAAAAAAAGCTGGCCGAACTGAACCGTAAAATCACTGACCTGGACCGTAATGCTCAACTAGCCGACGATAGTAATCTCGCAGCAAAGGCCGAGGATCAAGATGAATCTGGTCTTCCCGGCTCTGATCAAAGATGGTTCAATGAACAGGCTCTGATCGAAAATGGCATGAATCACAGCCAGGCCCTTGAATTAAAGATCAACTTCGAACAGCTGGAACTCGAGCGCCTTTACCTGCGTGACCAGTCGATTCGCGAAGGCTGGGATCGAGACAGATATCGCGAGGCGCAGCAGGCACTCACCAGCAAAGAAGATGAGCTCAAGAACCAGCTGAGCGAATCCGAATACGATTCATATCTCTACGCTTCGGGCCAGACCAACCGGGTTGCCGTAACCAGCGTGCTTGAAAGTGCCCCGGCCGCAACCGCGGGCATCGAGCCAGGCGACCATATCATCCGCTATGACAACCAGCGCATTTACAATTGGTTTGAGCTTCGCGATGCGACTTCGACCGGCGAGATTGGCGAAACAATTGCGGTTGAGGTAGATCGGGATGGCGAAATCATAGAGCTCTACCTGGCGCGCGGGCCCCTGGGTATTCGCATGAACTCCGTGAGCGTTGCACCCTGAAATTGAAAAATCCGGGCTTCCCGTGCCGGCTGGACTATATAATGCATCTTTCAAACATTTTCCATCGAGCAAACCATGTCCAAGAAACCTACCGGTGAACTGACCACCCGCACCATCGCGATGCCGGCCGATTCCAACCCGGCCGGAGATATCTTTGGCGGCTGGGTATTGTCACAAATGGATATCGCCGCGGGAATCAGTGCGAGTGAACGCGCACAGTGTCGTACCGTGACCGTGGCACTGGACAGCATGCACTTTATCCGCCCGGTCAAGATCGGCGATGTACTCTGTGTTTACACTAAAATCCAGGATGTTGGCCATACATCAATCGATATTCACGTCGAAGCCTGGGTGCAACGCGATCGATCGCGCAACACGGTCAAGGTGACCGAGGCCAAATTCAGGTTTGTCGCACTCGGCGTGGACGGTCGCCCGCGCCCGGTACCGGGCGGCGATAAAGATTAATGGGGACAGTATACTTAATTCGCCGCTGGCGAATTAAGTATACTGTCCCCTGGTTTAGTTCACGCTTTCGGCTATCGACGGGCAGCACCCCCGCACCCGGGTCTGGTGCATGCGCCGGCGGTACTTGTTAGCATCGTAACCACAACCGCGGTGCAGGATGCATCGGTTATCCCAGATCATGAAATCGCCGACCCGCCAGCGATGGCGATACACCGATTCGGGACGCGTTACCTCAGCAATCAGTCGATCGATTAGCGGTCGCGCCTGCTCCGGCGGCATTCCTTCAATCTCCTTGACATGGGAACCGACGAAAATATTTCGCTCACCCGTCACCGGGTTTTGTCGCACCAGACGCTGACGCACCGGGTGCATGTAGGTGCGCTGATTCTGGGTCACCGCGTCTTCGCCGACCTTGGTGCGTGAAAAAATGTAGTCGTGGATGCCAACCAGGTCTTCGATTTGCTGGTGGGTTTCTTGATCCAGCCGCTGGTAAGCCGCACGTGCGCTTGCGAACTCGGTTTCACCGGCCTCGTCGGTAACCTCGTAAGCGCACAGCATCGAATACATTGCCGGGATTTCACGAAACGAACTGTCCGAATGCCACATCTCGTTGCCGGTCGAGGCCTTGATCTGGCGCGCCGACACCTTGTTGCCGTCGTCATCGATATTACCAACCCGCCCGATGTAGGTGACTTCGCCGCGGCTGTAATAACTGACGTGCTCTTCTTCCAGTTGCCCGAAACGCCGCGTGAACTCAAGATGTGCCTCGTCGTTCATGTGTTGATCTTCAAACAACAGAATCGAGTAACGATTGATCGCATCGTCAATTTGAGCAAAAGAGGTTTCGTCTAGTGGACGGGAAAGATCAACCCCCGAGATACGCGCGCCAAATTCCGGATGGATGGGTTCGATGTTCATGCTGTGACCGCGGGCAAAAGAGAATTAACCCCTGGGTATCAGGTACCGAATTTTGCGCTCAACTCTTCCGAGAAATGACAGGCGACATGGTGCCCACTGCTCATCTCGCGCCATTCGGGCACCTCGGTACGGCAACGCTCCTGCGCGTGCGGACAGCGCGTATTGAAACGACAGCCCGGCGGGGGATTGATCGGGCTCGGAATTTCACCTTCGAGCTTTTGTGCATGCCCGCGAACGTCAGGATCAAGCGACGGAATCGCCGAAAGCAGGGCCCGGGTGTAAGGGTGAGCAGTTTCTGAAAACAATTTATGCGTCGGCGCCGCTTCGACGATTTGCCCGAGGTACATGACCGCGACGAAGTTACAGGTGTGCGCGATGACGCTCAGGTCATGGCTGATGAACAGAAAGGTTATACCGCTTTCTTCCTGGATTGCGTTCAGCAGGTTGAGCACGTCGGCCTGGATCGATACATCCAGTGCCGCTACGCTTTCATCGGCGACGATAAATTTTGGATCCGACACCAGCGCGCGTGCAATCGAGATGCGCTGGCGCTGTCCACCCGAAAACGCGTGCGGGAAACGCCGCAGGTGCTCGAGGTTGAGTCGGCACTTGGCCGCGATTTCGCGCACTTTTTCGTCGGTTTCAGCCCGGCTCGAAGTGATACCCATGACTTCAAGCGGTTCGGCAATGATGTCGCGTACTGTCATCCTGGGACTGAGTGCCGCGTACGGATCCTGAAATATCAATTGTGAACGCTTACGGTATTCCTTGAGATCCAGGCCCTTCAGCGAACCGAGGTCATAGGTGACATCGGCGTCTGAATAGGTGATTTCTCCAAGGCTGATCGGTGCCGCCTTGAGCATCGCGCGGCCGAGCGTGGTCTTGCCTGACCCTGATTCACCCACCAATCCGAAGAAACTGCCTTTTTCGATTTCGATGTTGATGCCCTCGCAGGCGCGCACCACGGGGCGTTCGCCGAATCCCAGTCTGCGCAACGGGAAGTGTACCGACAGGTTGCGCGCCGCGATTAACACATCACTCATGACTGGTCCCCTTGCGTCGCGAGGTGGCAGGCCACCTGGTGATTAGCGCTATCGGCGGTATAGACCGGTATCTCGGTGCGGCATCTTTCGGCGATTGCACCCGATTCGACGCAACGCGTGTGAAACACGCAGCCCGAGGGACGATCCAGCGGCGACGGTATATCGCCCGGTACCGGGGTCAGGGGGGCCTCGAGATCATCCAGCTTGGGGAGTGAATTTAACAGCCCGCGCGTATAGGGATGGGCGGGCGAATTGATAACCTGGCGCACGGTGCCGGTTTCGACCAGGTTGCCGAGATACATGACCGCGACGCGATCCGCGGTTTGCGCGATGACACCGAGGTCGTGGGTGATGAACAGGATCGACATATGAAATTCTTCGACCAGGTCTTTCATCAATTCGATGACCTGGGCCTGGATGGTTACGTCAAGCGCGGTTGTCGGTTCATCGGCGATCAGCAACCTGGGCTTGGTCGACAGGGCCATCGCGATCATCGCGCGCTGGCGCATGCCGCCCGAAAATTCAAATGCGTATTGACCGAAGCGCTGCGCCGGTTCCGGGATGCCGACACGGGTTAGCATTTCGATCGAAATTTCCTTGGCCTCGGCCGGAGTCATGTTCGAATGAATCAGCAACTGCTCTACCATCTGGTCACCGATCGTAATCGCCGGCGCAAAACTCGCCATCGGTTCCTGGAAGATCATCGAGATTGCGCCGCCACGAATGATCATCTGGTCCTGGGGTCGTTTTAGCGACAGCACCTCGATATCCTGTCCATCCAGGCTCAACGTAATATGGCTGTTATCATCGTAAACCGAATTATCGGCATTCAACATCATCAATGCCTTGGCGGTCACCGATTTACCGGAACCGCTTTCCCCTACCAGTCCGAGTACTTCACCCGGTGCAATATCGAAAGACACGTTGTTGACGGCGGTGACCAGGCCCTCATCAGTCTTGAACCGCAGTGTTAAATCTTTTACGGAAATCAGCGGACTGGTCATTTCTTGGTATCCGCGTAAGGATCGGCGGCATCACGCAGCCCGTCGCCGACAAACACGAAGGCGAGCACCAGCGTAATAAAGAATATGACCGGGATAAAATTCCACTGGTAATTGAGCAGCACATCCGCCTTGGTCACGTTTTGCAGCATAACCCCGAGCGAGTTAACCGGCTCCTTCAGCCCTAAGCCGATAAAGCTGAGCGCGGTTTCGGACAGCACCATGTAGGGGAACGAAATGATCAGGTCGACGATGATATAGCTGGTAAAACTCGGTAGCAGGTGGCGTCGGATGACATGGCCGGCTGAGGCACCGCACAGCTGGGCCGCAAGCACGTACTCCTGGTTGCGCTCGGTTAGCAGGTGTGTTCGTACCCGCCTTGCCAACGTCGGCCAACCGATGAAACCGAGGATTATCGAAATGATAAAAAAACGGCCCTCGGAGCTCACGGTATCCGGAATAAATGCGGCAATCGCCATGAATAGCGGGATCGCGGGGACCGTTCGGACCGCATCGGTGATCATCTGCAGCACCGAGTCGATCCAGCCGCCATAATATCCGGAGACACCACCAATGATTAACGCCAGCACAAAGGCGATGAGGACACCGATGGTGCCCACCGCCAGCGAGGTGTTGATCGAATGGAAGGTTCGCGAGTAAATATCTTTTCCGGTAGCGTCGGTGCCGAACAGGTGGATCTTGCCCTCGTCGACGCCAAACAAGTGCGTCCTGAAGGTCATACCGGCCAGCGTGTACTTGTCCCCTTCCGGAAACAGCACCACGTAGCGACGCTTGTCGCGATTGACCTTGGTGACCCAGCGGAAATTGGTTTCGATCGAGCGGGTTCTTTCATAGCTATAGATGAAAGGCCGGAAGGAAAAACCGTTTTCATCCCAGAACTTCGGGATATTCGGTGCGCCGTTCTGATAGTCGGCATTGCGGCCCTCGATGGTCGGGTCATAAGGGGTCAGGAAAGGCGCAAACAATCCCGACAGGACTAAAATAATCAGCACCGCGGCGCCGACCATCGCAGCGCGCTGCTTTTTAAACCGGGACCAGATTAACTGCCCCTGGCCAGCGGTAAAATAAGCTTCCTTGGCGCTCTGGTCTACATTTACATCC
>JAOTYD010000048.1 GCA_029862005.1 Gammaproteobacteria bacterium
CGGCGTCGATGAAGTGCTCGGCAACCTGTTGGAAAAGGTCGACGCTCCGCGCTCATGAAGCCATCCCGTTTACTGGTTCAACTGCTACTGGTCTGGTTGATGCTGGGCTTGCTTGCCGCAGTGGCAACGATTTTCGAATGGCCGCGTTCATTCGAGATCAAGCTGGTTTTTTGGTGCTGGTTTTGCCTGGTGGTGCTACTGGCATTGCTCGATGGATTTTCCCTGCACAAACCCCGACTGGAAGTAACACGCAGCCTCGAGGCGCATCTCGCACTCGGTATTCGCCAGTGGGTGGGGATCAGGGTAAGCAACCAGGACCGGCACCGCCAGGAATTCTGGCTGACCGATTTCCCACCTTCGCAGCTGCATCTGGAAGGTTTACCAGTCAGGATAACGCTCGATCCCGGAGAGCATGCGGAGTTGCGCTACTCGATTACGCCGCTACAACGTGGCCCGGCAGAGTTTGGACGGCCCTGCTGCCGCGTTATATCGGGCTGGAAGCTGTGGGAAAAGAACTATTATTGCGGCGAGGCACAGGCCTCGAAAATCTATCCGAACTATAAACCGTTGTTTCGCTCCTCGTTTATCGGTAGCGATCAACTTTACCTCGATCTCGGTTTACAGTTGCGCCAGCGCCGGGGCGAGGGTACGGATTTCCACCAGTTGCGTGATTTTCGCGTCGGTGATTCACTGCGCCAGGTTGACTGGCGGGCAACCGCACGCTTTCAGAAACCGATATCACGTGAATATCAGGAAGAACGCGATCAGCAGGTTGTGTTCCTGCTTGATTGTGGGCGGCGTATGCGAGCCAAGGATGGCGAAATCAGTCATTTCGACCATGCGCTCAACGCGCTGTTGATATCTGCATTCGTTGCACTACGCCAGGGGGACAGCGTGGGCCTGCTCAGTTTCGCTGGTCAATCGCGATGGGTTGCACCGATCAAGGGACGCTTTCAAATAAGCCGGCTACTGGATCAGATTTATGATCTTGACAGCTCGCTTGCCGCCAGCGACTACCTCGAAGTTGCGCAGCAGTTAATGACGCGTCAACCGCGCCGTTCACTAATTATTCTGATTTCATCGCTGGAACCACAGGATCGCGATGATCTGGCACAG
Source organism: Gammaproteobacteria bacterium (assembly GCA_029862005.1). Taxonomy (NCBI): domain Bacteria; kingdom Pseudomonadati; phylum Pseudomonadota; class Gammaproteobacteria; species Gammaproteobacteria bacterium. The sequence goes on from JAOTYD010000048.1 coordinate 1,117, forward strand.
GCCGCGAGGCTTTTGTCACAACACCACCTGGTCATGGTGGCCTCGATGCGTCAGCAGGTACTGACCGACACGCTGGCTGGCGAGGTGGTTTCGATTGACGATGCATTAAGGTATTGTGGTGTCGCCAACCATCTACAACAGCAATCGTCAATGTACGCACAGTTGCGCAGCGATAATATAATTGTCGCCGATACGCCTCCGGCCTACATGCATTCGACCCTGATCAACGAATACATGGCCCTGAAACGCAGTGGAATTTTCTAGCCTGTTTGATACAAATCAATGGCAGTTGCTACGAATCGAACTAATATCATATTAATCGCTGGATATAAATTCATGTGTCTTGGCTAACAAAAAGATAGGACCCTGTTATGTTTGAATCGCTGACCCACTGGTTTGATACCCTCAAGAACGAGAGCAAGCTGTTCGATCACCCCGAGGACGAAATACTGCACAGCGCACTAGCGTCGGTGTTGTACCATGTGATCAACGCTGATCAGCACGTTGATGCTAAAGAAAAACATGAATTTGATCGCATATTAAAACAGGAATTCGATCTCAATGACGAGCAGGTCGATCATTTGTACCAAGCCGCCAAGGGATCGACCGCAGATGTCCATGGTGATTTGCACACCATTAACTTCTATCTGAAACACAATCCGGCGGTACGCATGACTTTCATGCGTAAACTACTGCAGCTGGTAGATATTCATGGTGCGCACAAGGGAAAGCTGAATTTATTCTACGAAACCCTGCACGAAGTATTTCCCGAGGTTAAAGAGATCGATCGCGAGGCGAATCTCTAAGGACAGCGAAGCGTTATCGAAGTGCGTCGGGATCACCGGGTCGCTCGGCGAAATGCAGCAATACCCCCGCCGGGTCCCAGACATGTGTTATTAGTAATCCCCATGGCATCAGCTCAGGTTTTGCAACCTTGGTGCCTGCAAATTTCCTGGTCAATCCAATGTCTTCAAAATGGTCGTACCATTCTTGCGCAGAATTAACCAGGAAATGCAGCATGAGGCTGTGCGCGTTGTTATTGTGGTTACGGGGCAGCAACAGGAATCGATATCCAAAGCTAGTATCGATTTCACAGACCTCTTCGCTATCCCAGTTAATCTTGAAACCCATGCATTCGTAAAATGCCTTGGATACGGCATAGTCGTTTGATGGAACAAAAGGCTTGAAGTCGTTTATCTTTCGCATGTTGCCTTAGCCCGTAACCTGCAGAGGTCGCCAGCTCATAGGCTACCGTGGATTCGATTTACGACGACGCCTTACCCAGAACTGCAGCGGCAACGCGTCAGCCTGGGCCATTAACTTAGTTTAATTTTGCGTTCTTGGTCTAGATCGGAACAACATTATTTGCACAGGGTCCTTTCTGGCCCTGGCCTACCTCGAACTCGACCGCCTGGCCGTCGTTCAGGGTTGCATAGTCGTCACCACTTTTGATTTCGGAATGATGCACGAAAAGATCCTTGCCGCCATCTTCAGGTGTAATAAAACCATAGCCCTTGGCTGCATTGAACCACTTCACGGTACCTTTACTCATACTTAATTTACTCGCTAATAATGGTGAATAATTCAAATAAATCCCTGTTCGAATTCACCGTTTCGAAACGGGATATTGATATAGCGGCCTGGACGCAAAGCGGTCCACCTTGAGACGGTTCTGAAAGAGCTCGATCCGCTGCAAGCCATTTTCAGGCGGTAATTACAGAATTTATATTCGCTTATCTTGGCTGCTACCCGGGTCATTTCGACCTTGCAGCTCATTTAACAAATATCGTTATCCCCAATAACCAGGCTATGTAATGAATGGCGTATTACGCATAGTGCCCTATCGGGCAAAGCAAAGAAACCGGGATTTTGCCAAAAAGGACGACGAAATGACCAATTCCAGCCAATTTGACTGTAAATATAAGGGACCTGGCGCCGAAAACCGGGGAACCGAAACATATATAGTCTCTTATTGAGACGGCACTAACGACCCGATCACTTCTTGCATCAGGGCCAGGATTGATCGGAGCTACCACGAATCGGTGTTGGCAAATTACTCCCATTCCATTTCGCTGTAGACTTGCTGCGCGTTTCTTCCGGCGATCTGCTCAAAATTGAGGAGGTAACTGAACTTTGCCTGGTCTACTTTTCCTATTGCCGACATGTCACCTCCACTTTCCATGAAATCAGCAACCGACTCGCGCAAGTAAAGCAGGTAATTATAGGTATCCCGCGTGGCCTGGGATAAATCGGTAGCATGGCCATGACCAGGAACAAGGTGCCCCGGTTTATGGGCTGCCATGGTTTCGAAAGCCTCCAGCCAGCTCTTGCTATTGGATTGTGACCCGACACCCAGCATTCGTTCGACGTAAACGATATCACCACTGAACATAACCTGATGTTGAGGCAGCCAGACATAACTGTCGCCGGGTGTGTGGGCCTGACCCGCGTGATGCAGCTCGAAAACCGTACCCCCGAGTTCAAACTCGAATCTTTCAGCGAAGGTCGTATCAGCGTAAACCGGCTCTGTTTGCTTGACGGCGTCTTCTCCAACGAGGTTGCCCAACACGATGAGCTGGTCCTGAGTGCGGGTTTTCTGATCCTCGACCGCCGCTTCGCTGGCAATAATCTGGGCACCTTGCGCTTTGAAATATCCGTTACCCAGCCAGCGATGATCCTGCCCGCCGGTATTGATCACCCTGACCACGGGTTTGTCGGTAACGCTTTGAATCAGTGCATAAATCCGGTTAGCGCCCGCATGGGTGCCGCCCGAATCAATCAGTACAACACCGTCATCGGTGACGACTAATCCGAAGGTCGCATTGTTGCCCAGGTTATCCGGGCTGCGATTACCAAGCTCACCGACGATCGCATACACATTATCGGATACCGGCTGCAGCTCCAGTACGCCATCCGCGTGGACCTGGCCAGAAAGTAAAGCCACTGCCGTTGCCAGCGCAACGGTGAACACCGTCTTTAGTTTACTTATGCTCATATTATGGTGTTATCGATTCTTGACAACATGATCAATAAAAGGTTTCCAGGTAACCGACCCGGGTCCGACTCTGATTGATTTTGCGGCAGCGCTAGAGGACATCACTGGTCAATTGCCGGGCAACCCATTTTGCGAAATGATGCGATGGCTTGTCCATGATGGGCGTGAACACGCCGCCGCTAAAGGCACTCGAGTGGCGACCGCGTTGCATGCCTTCGACCACGCCGATGTCTTCGTTGAATACCTTGGCCCAGACCTCGAGCCGGTGCGCCCGCGCTGCTTCGAATTCGGGGCTATCCGCTGCGTCACCAAGGTAGTAAATCTGCAAATGATCGAGCGAACGCTCGGCGGATACCGGCTGCACGTAGCGCGTCCAGAAATGATCAGCCTGAAATCCGAGAAACACGTTGGGGTAAAGCGTGGGATACTCGGCGACCATGTCCGACCAGCCGTCAAACACCGGGAAGGCAGCGAGGTTGGTTTTTTCGTGGTCATACCGCAGTGTACCCTGACCGGCAAATAGATCGTCACCGTAAAAGTGGTAGTGATCTTCGAGCTTCGATACCGCGTTCAAATCCGGGTGCACCGTGGGCAGGTGGTAGCTCTCGAGGTTGTTTTCGATGCACAGTTTCCAGTTGCCGGCAAAATCGATGGTGTAGCTACCATGGTTTGCGGCAGGTTTGAGAGCGGTAAACTTTTCTCTCAGTAACAGCTTGTCAATGCGCTGTTGCAGCGGGGCGATAAAGGTTTCGAAATCGGGCGCATCTGCCGAAAGATTTACGAAGACCAGGTCCATCCAGACCGCCGAGCGGGCTTCGCACAGACCGTGCTCATTCCTGTCTAGGTCATCGATAGAGTGGACGCCACTGCCGCCGACATTCGGCGTGGCCAGTAAGCGCCCGTCAAGATCGTAAGCCCAGCCGTGGTAGGGGCATTGAATCGTCCGTTTGACCGAACATGCCTGCCAGACCAGCTCGTTACCGCGATGACTGCAAACGTTATGAAAAACCTTTACTGCGCCTTGCCGATTGCGCAACATCACCAGCGGCTGCCCAAGAAATCCGATTGGTTGTAAATCCCCAGGTTCAGGAATGTTGCAGCCGTTACCGATGCAGGTCCAGGTTCTGGCGAACAATTGTTCCTGCTCCATGCGGAAAAAATCTTCGCTCGTATAGGCGTGGTTGGGCAGGCCACTCGCCAGCCCGGATTCCGTCGTGACTGCGTTAAAGTCAGATTTGGAAGGTTGCATGAAGGGATCGGCTCATGTTGAAAATCAAATCTCAAAGCTTACCCGGGCAGTCTCTCAATATCGACTCAAGGAATCAATAACTGCCCCGTGGAAATTTTGTCCCTGCAGGACCCAGCTGGCGCTGGAAAAACTGGATCGTAGTGGCGGATAGCTTGCGGGCCAAAATTGGCCCGCCAAAATATCCCCCGCGGTACGGGTTTTACGCGCTCTCGTAGAGCCGGGTCAGGACAAATTCCCGGTGTCCCAGGGCCTCGGCTGATGTCAGACGCCCGTTGGTGGTGCGGAACATCGAATCCAGCAGCTTGTCGCCGGCCTCGCTCGGGGTCATTTCCCTGCGCAGCAGACCCGAAACGTCAACGTCGACGTGCTCACTCATGGTGCGAACCGTGCGCGGGTTAGCGCAAATCTTTATCACCGGAAGAATCGGGTTGCCGATAATATTTCCCTGCCCGGTGGGGAAGAAGTGCACGACGTAACCGGCTGCAGCTGACAGAGTCACCATTTCGGCTGCCGCCGATGACGAATCCATAAACCACAGGCCCGGTCCCGTGGGTGCCTCGGCCTTGTCAAGCACGCCGTCGACCAGACATTCCTTGCCGATTTTCTGGATATTACCGAGCGCTTTTTCTTCGATGGTCGTTAAACCACCTTCGATGTTGCCCTTGGTAGGTTGTGAATCTGACAGATCCGAGGTTTTAAAACGTTCAATCAGATCCTGGTAGCGATTAAACATGAACATGAAACGCTCACGTACCTCGTCGTTGCGACAGCGCTCGGCGACCAGGTGTTCGCCACCGGTTATTTCGGAAGTCTCGCCAAACAGCAGGGTTGCGCCGTGCGGGTACAGCTTATCGAAAGCATTTCCGACCGTCGGATTTGATCCGCATCCAGATGTGGTATCTGATTCACCACATTTTGTCGAAACCCAGAGCTCGCTCAAGGGCGCCTCCTCACGTGTCAGTTCAGATGCCCACTGCACATACTCCTTGGCAACCTTGGAAGCTTCCATAATGGTTTCATGGTCGCCGTGTTGCTCGATACCGAATCCGGTAACGGGTTTTCCAGTCGCCGCGATGCCCTCGACAACTTTTTGCGTCCAGCCGTTTTCGATCCCGATAACCACGACCGCGGCGACATTGGGATTGGCGCCGGTGCCGATCAGGGTGCGGAAATGGAGTTCAAGGTCCTCGCCAAACTGTAATCTGCCGTAAGGGTGGGGTAAGGCCATGGCACCCGTAATATTGTTTGCGACTGCTTCACAGGCAGCATTTGAAAGGTCGTCGACCGGCAGGACAATGACGTGATTACGAACACCGACACGGCCATTTTCGCGCCGATATCCCGAAAAGGTTGCTGTACTTAAATCTTGAGACATTGCTTTATTCTCCGAAAGAGTCTGGGTATTGAATGGCGACTATTGATTACCAACGCTTGGTCTTGATGTTGTGAACATGGGCATGCTCACCGATACCGATATCGGCGATGACCTTGCCGATATCCGTGCCATACTTGATTACGGTATCGCCGTCCTGCATCGGCTTGATCGCAAGTTTGTGCCCGATCGGTATATCGCTGGCCGCCTTGAACTTGATATCTACGTCCTGATCCATTACCCAGCCGGTGATTTCTTCGCCGGCCTTTACACCCTCGACGACGACAACGCCGACGCTATCTCCTTCGTCATGCACTACAAAATCGATCATCTATATCTCCCGGTTAATTAATAATTATCAGAAAACAACACGGAGACGAGATCGTACAAGGATCTATACATCTAGTCAAATAGTCTTATATAAGAGTATAATGACCAGGCTTCCCGCCGCAGTCACCTGTGAAACCCACAGGCCCGGGGAGACGAGACGATCAGGTAAATCTGGTCACTGTTTGTTTGTCGAGGTTACAGGGTTCAATGCTGACATCTGAAAAAGGTTATATTTCGCTCTACATGCAAATCAAGGAGCTTCTCGCAGCCAAGATTGGCAACGGGGAGTGGTCTCCGGGTAATGTAATTCCCAGCGAGATAAATCTCGCACATGAGTTCGGTGTGAGCCAGGGCACGGTGCGCAAGGCGATCACGGAACTGGTGGAAAATAATGTGTTAATCCGCAAGCAGGGGCTGGGAACCTTTGTTTCCAATCATGATCTGCATCGAGCCCTGTTTCATTTTTTCCACATTACGGACAACAAGGGACACAAGGTCCTGCCGGACAGCTATGTCCTGACCTGTCACCGGAAACAGGCCTCGCGCAAGGAAATCTCGAAACTGCAGCTAGCCGAAAAAACTAGTGTAATAAGAATCGAACGGGTACGGAATTTCTCTGCCAGGCCGACGATGATAGAAACCATTACGTTACCCGCCGAACCATTTGGTGACCTGGTCAACGGGGGCAACTGCGAATTGCCCAATACGCTCTATGAACTCTACGAAAAGCGCTATGGAATCACAATACATAGCGCCGATGAACAGCTGCGAGCAACAGCTGCTTCAAAGCATGACGCAAGATTATTGAATCTGGAAGTTGGTACACCACTGCTCGAAATTGAGCGAGTGGCAATAACTCTTGATAAAAAGCCGGTCGAACTGCGTATCAGCCGGTGCAGCACAAAAAATCACTACTATCAAAATTCGATTTTCTAAATACCCGGGCGAGGACATCTTGCCTTGAAGACAGTTTCCAGGTAGCTGAGAGATCTTTACATTAATTTGTTGCAGCGGATTTCCCGGTAAGCCTGATTTGATCCTGTCATATCAAGTGTCCGTTAATATCAAATGTATTTGTTCTATTCGCCCCCAACAAGATAGACTTGCGCGTTGATTTATACAGAGAATCCGGTTTTCACCAGCTATCACAGGTCATGAGCAAGAAGATATTCAGTGCCTCGGATGCACGTAAATTCGCACGGCGGCGTCTGCCACGGGTAATCTTCGACTTTATTGACGGCAGCGCAGGTGAAGAAAGAGCCTGTGCGCTTAATGTTGAAATGATCGAAGCCTTGCGCCTGCTGCCCCGGGTACTGGTCAACGTGGAAAATCGCAACCAAGGGAAAGTTTTATTTGGGCAGAGCTGGGACCTACCTTTTGGTATCGCGCCGATGGGGATGTGTAACCTGACCTGGCCCGATGCCGATGCGATGCTCGCCAGGGCAGCCAAGCAATTCGGTATTCCGCTGGTGTTATCGACCATGTCTTCGAGCAGTATCGAAACCACCGCGGAGCGCGCCGGCGAACATGCCTGGTTTCAACTGTATGTCGGCCAGTCCGAGGAGGTTGCCTATCACCTGGTTGAACGGGCGGAGACCGTGGGTTATAGCAACCTGGTGCTAACCGTCGATGTCCCCGGAATCGGGGCACGGCCGCGCGAAAAGCGTAATGGCTTTCAATCGCCGTTTCGAATCAGACCGATGCAGTTTTTTGATTTCGCATTCCATCCGCGGTGGTCGCTGACGACGCTGAAGACCGGGGTGCCCAAACTCGCCAATGTCAACGTCCCCAACGGTGTGCAATTCAAGCGTAACGAGGCGCGCGGCAAGCTGGACTGGGATTTTCTTCAATGCTTGCGCGAGCGCTGGCCGGGCAACCTGATTGTCAAGGGCGTGCTCGGCAGCGAAGACGCGGTTCGCATCCGCGATACCGGGGTGGATGCGGTTTGCGTGTCCAATCACGGCGGGCGGCAGTTTGACAGTAGCCCAGCCGCGATCCAGGTGCTGCCGCAGATCAGAGCGGCGGTCGGTCCTGAATACCCGTTGCTGTTTGATAGCGGTGTGCGCAACGGTGAAGGGATTATCAAGGCGCTCGCACTGGGTGCCGATTTCGTACTGATTGGGCGTCCGTTTCTGTATGCTATGGGCGCCAACGGTTACACGGGTCTCGAGGAGATGATCGAACTCATCAGGAGCCAGATCGATATCGGCCTGGCACAGCTGGGTTGCCCCGATATCAATGACGTTGATGCCACTTACATTCTGGACACTTCATCTACGGGGGCTAAATGAAAGTGCGAGGAGGCATGTTGCTTGCCAGGGCGCTGCAGGAGAAAGGCGTAACCCAGGTGTTCACGCTCAGTGGCGGATTTTGCAATCCGGCGCTCGAAGGTTTCATGGAATGCGGTATTTCAGTCATCAATGCACCGCACGAACAGGTTGCCGGTCACCTTGCGGATGGGCATACCCGCATCACGCGCAATCCCGCGGTATGCCTGGTTGGTCCGGAAGGCTTTGCGACCGCGGTACCGGCGATGATGGAAGCCTGGGGCGAGCGGTCGCCGGTCATATTTGTTACCGGGTCGAGCACCTTGAAGCGCCAGGGCAGCGGCGGTTTCAAGGAGATCGACGACGTCTCCATCGCGGCGCCATTGACCAAGTTCAGCGTTTCGATTACCGATGGTGAGCGTATTTCTGAAATTGTCGACCGCGCCTGGAAGATCGCCCTGAGCGGTTACCCGGGCGCGGTTCATATCAGCATGCCGGTCGATATCATGTTCAGTTCGTTCGAGCAGGATGCGATGCGCGAGGAGCGTCCGTTCGACCGCAGTGCAAAACCGATGGCACGTGCCTGGCCCTGCCCGGATGATCTCGAGCAGGCGCTCGCAGCGATCAGTCGGGCGCAAAAGCCGATTATTATCGGCGGCCACGGGGTTTGGTGGTCGGGTGCAGAAACCAGTCTCGAGGCGTGTGCGGCGAAACTCAATATTCCCGTGTTTAACGTGCCCTACCATCAGAAACTGTTATCGGAGGCGAGCGCCGTATACATGGGGCTTGCCGATGTGCACCAGTATCACCCGTCGAAGCAGGCTATCGACGAATCCGATGTCGTGATCATGGTGGGAGCGCGACTCGATAACCAGATGAATTTTGGCAATCCACCCTTGTTTCCCGCGAGCACGCACCTCATCTGTGTCAACGGATCGCACGAGGAAATCGAAATGAATCGCGCCGCCGACCGGGTGCTGCTGAGCGACCCGGGTGCATTTTTCGCCGCACTCGGAGAGCTCGATCCATTCGCCCCGGACTGGCTTGAAACCAACCGCGGCTGGCGCGCGCAGTGGGTCAAGGACATGCTCGCCGATATTCCCGAACTCGACGATGACCGGATACATCCGCTACAGCTTGCGCTTGACGTGCAGGCGGCAATGAGCCACGGTGACTGCCTGGTTATCGATGGTGGTAATACGCATTTCTGGTCCGAAATCTCTGTCAACATCGCGGGCTGGGAAGGCCTCAAGCTGGGCAATATCCTGCATCCCGGTACCTTTAGCATGCTCGGTGTCGGCGTGCCTTTCGCCAGTGTCGCCAGGCTAAATCAACCGGATAAAAACGTCGTTGTCATCAGTGGTGACGGTGCCTTCCTGTCGGGCGGTTCGAGTATCGAGGCCGCGTTCCAGGAAAAGCTTTCAATCGTCGTGGTCATCGATAACAACGGCGGGCTTGACTGTATTTCGCAGCAGCAGGAAAGACTGTTCTCGAAGCAGCAGCATTTCGCGACCGATTTTCGCGATATCCCGTTTCACACGATGTTTGAAGGATTGGGTGGTTATGGCGAACTGGTCGAGAAACGCGCCGATATCACCCCGGCGGTCAAGCGCGCGCTTGCAAGTGGCAAAACGGCCTGTGTTAACGTCAAGACGGTCGGCCACATCAGCCCTATCGTGCTGGCGACTACGAGCAAGCGCGATAAAGCCTCAATCGAATAATTATGGCGACTGTATCTTCACATATTCTCGATTCAGTAAGCGGCAATCATGCGACCGGCATCCGCTGCCAATTGTTCCAACTCAACGGGGAATCCAACCGGCAGCTCGTTTTCGATGTCAAAGCCGATGGCGAAGGCCGCATCTCGGAGTCAGTGGAAATTGAAAAGGCTGACCGCAACGCCGAGTTCGAGCTGGTTATACACAGCGCAGCATATTTCAGCATGCAGTCGATCGATGCCGATTCGATGGTGGAAACCATAGTAATCCGTTTTACGATGCCTGACTCGCATAAGCGTTACCATATGCCGGTGATGCTGTCGCCACACTCGTATACCACCTGGTGGTCGAGCTAGCGCTGAATGTCAGAATTCAAGCTGCAAGTTTCGCGGCGTCAGCGCGCAACACCCTACACGCCACGCGTCGAAGCACTCGGGGTTTCCGGTTACTCGATTGTTAATCATACGATTCTGCCAAAAGGTTTCCAGCGCAGCGTCGAGGAAGATTACTGGCATCTGAAAAAGCATGTACAACTGTGGGACGTCGGCTGTCAGCGCCAGGTTGAACTGCATGGACCAGATGCCGCGCGACTTGCGCAACTAATGACGCCGCGCAATTTGCGTAACGCACAGGTCGGCCAGTGCCTGTATGCACCGATGGTTGATGAAAATGGTGGCATGCTGAATGACCCGATTATTCTTAAACTTGCCGAGGATCAATACTGGTTTTCGATCGCCGATGCCGACATGCTGCTCTGGGCCAAGGGGCTTGCCACCGGCATGGCGCTGGACGTCCGTGTCGAAGAACCCGACGTCTGGCCACTGGCGGTACAGGGACCCCGGTCGGATGACCTGGTGGCACGCGTATTTGGCGAGCAGGTGCGTAGTATTCGTTTTTTCCGCTTCGAGCGCTGTCCGTTCCAGGGTCACGAGCTGGTGGTGGCGCGTTCGGGTTTCAGCAAGCAGGGTGGTTTCGAGATTTACGTCGATGATTTCGCACTCGGGACCTATGTCTGGGACGCACTGTGGCAGGCCGGTGAGGGACTTGAGCTCGCTCCCGGCTGCCCGAATCTGATCGAACGTATCGAAGCCGGATTGCTGTCCTACGGTAACGAGATGACGCGCGACAATAATCCGTTCGAATGCGGTCTGCAAAGGTACTGCCAGCTCGATGGCAGCCTGGAATATATTGGTAAATCTGCTTTACTTGAGATTGCCGGTAAAGGGCATGCGCGCGAGATTCGAGGTCTGTTATTCGATGGTGATGCCTGCCCCGCACCACAGTATCCGTGGCCGGTCACGAGTGACAATAAGCAGGTGGGTTATGTTACTTCGGCGCACTGGTCACCGCGATTCAATCAGAACGTTGCGCTGGCGATGCTCGATCAGGGATACTGGGACGCAAATACGCTGATCAGCATCAGGTCGGGTGATGGGCAGCAGCGCAATGGGATCGTAATCGCTTTACCGATGGAGGACCAGTGACCAATATCAAGTCGATGAAGCTGTATACGCATGTTGAGCGTGTCTACCGTGAACTGGGTGAACTCGGCAAGACAATCGAAGATCCGCTAAACGTTTACGACCTGGCACCGTTCGACCAGCTGCACTACCACGGCACCGATGCGCTTGACGTAGCGTTGGCAATGCTCGGTGTCGACCTGCAACAGAACTGGCTCGAAATCGGCTCGGGACTCGGCGGGCCGGCACGTTACCTCGCGACCTGCAGTGAGGCTCGTGTCACGGCGCTCGAACTGCAACCAGATCAACACGAACTCGCGCTCGACATGACCGGGCGTTGCGGACTGGAAGATCGGGTTGAACACGTATGCGGCGATTTTCTGGAGTTCGAGCGAGAACCGGGCAGTTTCGATGCTATCGTGAGCTGGCTTTCGCTATACCACATTCCCGAACGCACCCGCTTGCTCGAAAAATGCCATCGCCTGCTGGCACCATCGGGTTGTTTCTACACCGAGGACCTGACCGCACGCGGCGATATCGACGACGGTCAGCGTAGCCTGCTTGAGCGCGATCTCTACGCGATTACGCTGCGCCATATCAACGATTATCGGCAAGACCTGGAAAACGCCGGGTTCGAGGTTGAGCTTTGCCAGGCCATGAGTTCGGACTGGGCCGAGTTTGCGCGCGTCCGCCTCGCCGCTTATCGTGCCGATCGAGCGCGTCACCTGCGCGTGCATGGTGAAGCCGCAGTCACCGCGATGACCGATTTTTATACCGCGGTTAATCGACATTTTCAATCAGGGAAACTGGGCGGAGTACGACTTTGTGCGCGCAAGTCCGGGGTGATGACATGAGCGACTGGAAAACCGCCTACCGATCGTTTTATTACGAAACCGCGGATCTGCCGGAAGACATCGTGCTCTCGCCGGCTAAAACCGCACTGCTGGTAATCGATATTCAAAACACTTACATGGAAATTGATCCCGACACGGGCGAGGCCGCGCGCTGGGCGCCGTTCCGCGAGCGCATGAACGAGATCGTGATCCCGAACACCGCGAACATGATCCGTTTTTGCCGCGAGCAAGGCATCGAGGTGATATTTGCGCGCATCGCCTGCCTCAAGCCCGACGGTCGCGATCGTTCGTTGAGCCAGAAAAAACCGGGATTTAACTACCTGCTGTTGCCGAAGGACTGCGAGGACAGCCAGATCGTGCCCGAACTGACACCGGATGACGAGGATATTGTCGTCATCAAGACCACCGACAGTGCGCTAACCGGGACTAACCTGCGCCTGGTATTGCGCAACATGGAGATCGAAAATATTATCGCCGTTGGAATTTTCACCGACCAGTGCGTCAGCTCCACCGTGCGCAGCCTCGCCGACGAGAGTTTCAGCGTGATCGTAGTCGAAGACTGCTGTGCAGCTGCCACTGAGGAACTGCACCTGAACGAACTCAAATCGATCAACATGATCTACTGTCATGTTTTGCAGTCAGAAGATGTAATAGAATCAGTAACTTAGAGGAATACTTTCACAAAATCACAAAATATTCACAAAATAATTCGCTAAGTTGTTCAATCTGTAGCCTCAATAATTATCCTTTTCCTATCATAAACATCGACCATTTTTTCGGATTTATGGCCGCTGGCCTTTCTCTTATCTCCGGTAAAATCACTGACACCCTTTGCCTTTATATCGTGAAAGACGAACCACTCAACTCCTGCGCGTTTAACCAGTTTTCTAAATCCTTGTGTAAATGTGTCGCCCTTTATTCCCATCCCAACTAAGGGCATGTCAGGAACTCGCATTTTGCCTTTCAAGCCTAGTTCTACTGCTGCGCTAAGTCTTGGTGTCCATAGGGTTAAAGCACTGTTAGAACCTTTTAATCTTCGCGTATTAAGCCCCTCAGCTTCAACATCCCGATAACGGGTGTTAAGCACTTCACTGCGACGCATCCTGCACAAATAAGCCAGTTCCATTGCTACTTTGTACTGGTCGGGAGCAATATCATAAACGGCCTTATATTCAGCGTCAGTGATATATCGATCTCGTGGTGATTCCGGGATTCGGCGAACACCTTTATGGACTTCCCAGGGTTTGCTAAACACCTAATAGCGTCAAAATGTAACGCTATTGGAGGTGTTTATGAGCAGCAAGCGGTACACAGAAGAATTTAAAATCGAAGCTGTAAAACAGGTAACAGAACGAGGATATTCAGTTGCTGAAGTAGCTGAGCGACTGGGAACGACAACGCACAGTTTGTATAGCTGGCTGAAGCGTTATGGGCAGAAGAGTCCCCAGCAGACAAACAGGGTTGATGACCAGGCGGGGATCGCCCGTCTCAAGGCCGAGCTGCGCCGCGTTACCGAAGAGCGAGATATTTTAAAAAAGGCCGCGGCGTACTTTGCCAACGACCACGGGTGAAGTACGCCTTTATCCGTGATCATCGTGGCGAGTTTTCGATTCGAGCGATGTGCCGGCTCTTTAAAAGTGCATTTCAGTGGTTTTTATGCCTGGTTGCACAAGCCAATGTCGGCCAGAGCGATCGAAGACCAACGATTGCTGAAGTTGATCAAA
>JAOTYD010000049.1 GCA_029862005.1 Gammaproteobacteria bacterium
CTTTCAAATTTTACTTTTGACATCGTTTTCTCTCATTTTATCCGGCCAGTCACGGCCAATACTATCCAAACATGGTGCTCATAACTGGAATCGAACCAGTGACCTCTTCCTTACCAAGGAAGTGCTCTACCGCCTGAGCTATATGAGCATAAATCTATAGCTCCCATTCAAGTCTGGAGCGGGTGGCGGGAATCGAACCCGCGTCATCAGCTTGGAAGGCTGAGGTAATAGCCACTATACGACACCCGCGAAAAACCCTAATTTTACCACTTCTTCTGACTCCTTATATATAGCGGAGCCATTTCATATATAGCGGAGCCATTTCCGCCAAACCAACAACGGGTGGATTCACGACCGGGACGCCGGACCGATCCATCCATGTATGTCGCCCTGCGGGCGGCCTTCGGCCGTGCCAGTTTGCGCCCGGCAAACTGGTCGAACCAGTGGCTCGAATCCTAACCTCCCTGCGCCATCTTTCCTGTACGGGCTATAGCCCGTACAGGAAAGATGGTGGAGGGGGGTGGATTCGAACCACCGAAGGCAGTGCCAACAGATTTACAGTCTGTCCCCTTTGGCCACTCGGGAACCCCTCCGACAAGGTGCGTATTCTCTACACGCCCCTCGGGCATGTCAATAGCGATGAATCGTAATTCATCTAATTTAATCAATAGCTTAGTTACTTTGCTGCACGTCTTTCATTAACTTCCTTGATCACTTCCTCGGCAACATTCTTCGGGCACGGCATGTAGTGTTCGAACTCCATCGAAAACTGACCGCGACCCGAGGTCATGGTGCGCAAATCGCCGATATAACCGAACATATCGGATAACGGTACATTTGCCTTGACGCGCACACCTGTTGGAGTCGGTTCTTGCGACTTGATCATGCCGCGGCGGCGATTCAGATCACCGATTACGTCACCGACATGATCTTCGGGTACATATACGTCAACCTTCATGATCGGCTCCATCAATTGTGGCGAAGCCTTCGGAATGGTCTGGCGATAGGCCGACCGGGCCGCAATTTCAAACGCCACCGCGGAAGAATCGACCGCGTGAAAGGCGCCATCGAACAAGGTGATCTTGACATCGAGCAGCGGGAAGCCTGCGAGTACGCCTTCGTTCATGCAATTGGCGAAGCCTTTCTCGATAGCCGGCCAGAATTCGCGCGGCACGTTACCGCCGGTTACCGTCGATTCGAACTGGAAGCCGCTGCCGGTTTCACCCGGCTCAACGATATAATCGATCTTGCCGAACTGGCCTGAACCACCGGTTTGTTTCTTGTGGGTATAGCTGTCTTCGACACGCTGCGTAATGGTTTCGCGGTAGGCAACCTGCGGCTTACCGACCTCGACGTCAACCATGTGAGTACGGCGCAGAATATCAACCTTGATATCGAGATGCAGCTCGCCCATACCCTTGATAATGGTTTCACCGCTTTCTTCGTCGGTTTCGACATAAAAGGACGGATCTTCCTTAACCATTTTACCGATCGCGATACTCATTTTTTCCGAAGCTGCCTGGTCCTTGGGTTTGACCGCAATCGAAATAACCGGGTCCGGGAACACCATCGGCTCGAGGGTAGCCGGATTCTTGACATCCGCGAGCGTGTGTCCCGTCTGTACATTTTTCAAACCCACTAGCGCGACTATGTCGCCGGCTTCCGCGGCATTTAGTTCGATACGATCATCGGCATGCATCTCGACGATGCGACCGATACGCTCGGTTTTTCCGGTATAGGTGTTTACCACGGTATCACCCTTGGCAAGCTTGCCTGAATAAATCCGGGTAAAGGTGAGCGCACCGAAACGGTCATCCATAATCTTGAATGCCAGGGCACGCAAAGGTTTGGTGGGATCCACCGTCGCAAAGTCACCGGTTTCGTTACCTTCCAGGTCGATTTCCGGTTGCGGTTTGACTTCTGTCGGGTTCGGCAAGTAGTCGACGACCGCGTCCAGCACCACCTGGATGCCCTTGTTTTTGAAAGCTGATCCGCAGTAGGTCGGGAAAAAATCGAGCGCGATGGTACCCTTGCGGATACATCCCTTGATCGCGTCTAGCTCGGGCTCCTCGCCTTCGAGGTACATTTCAAGCAAATCATCGTCCTGCTCAAGTGCAAGCTCGATCAGTTTTTCCCGATATTCCTCGATCTGATCTGCCATCTCGGCCGGTGGTTCCTCGATCCTGAAATTGGTGGGATCACCGGAATCATCCCAGACCCATGCCTTGCGAGTTAACAAATCGACCACACCGGTGAAATTTTCCTCGGTACCGATTGGCAGGGTCATTACGAGGGGGTTAGCCCCGAGCACATCCTTGATCTGCTTAACGACGCGGTAAAAGTCCGCACCCAGGCGATCCAGCTTGTTGACGAAAATGATGCGCGCAACTTCGGAATCGTTGGCATAGCGCCAGTTGGTTTCCGATTGCGGTTCAACCCCGCCCGAGCCGCAGAAAACACCGACACCCCCATCAAGTACCTTGAGGGAGCGATACACCTCGATCGTAAAGTCAACGTGTCCCGGCGTGTCAATGATGTTGAGGCGATGTTTGTTCCATTCACAACTGGTTGCCGCGGACTGAATCGTGATACCACGCTCCTGCTCCTGGTCCATGAAGTCTGTCGTAGCCGCACCATCGTGAACCTCACCGATCTTGTGAATCTTGCCGGTCAGTTTCAAAATGCGCTCGGTGGTCGTGGTTTTACCAGCGTCGACATGTGCAAAAATGCCGATATTCCGATAACTATTCAGGTCTGCCATGATGGTATCCAGTTAAAAAAATAAAAATTCGTCCGCACCGGGCTTTCTTACCCGGCTATTCCAACAAAAAAACACCCCGTCTTTATCTCATCTAAAGACGCTAAATCAACTGTAAATTATTGATTTACAAAGAAAAAATTTGGTGCCCGAAATCTGACGGCGCATATTCTAACATATCGTCGCGAAACTGATAGTGCTGGAGAGGATTTATAGTCGATAAATATCTAATAGTTCGGTTTGAGCCGAAATCATCGATGTCTGAACTCGGGGCTGCGTTTTTCCACGAAGGCAGCCATACCCTCTTTCTGATCGTCCAGTGCAAAGGTCGACTTGAACATTCTGCGCTCGGTTTTTATACCCTGCGTAAGCGGGGTTTCGTGCGCCAGATCGACCGCCTCCCTGGCCATAGATACGACCGGACGCGAGAAGCTGGCGATCGTCGCTGCTGCCCGCAGGGCCACGTCGAGATAAGCATCCACGGTTTCGACCCTTGCGACCAGCCCACTACGCTCGGCCTCGGCAGCATCCATCATGCGGCCGGTCAGGCACATATCCATGGCTTTCGATTTGCCGACCAGGTGAGTCAATCGCTGCGAACCGCCAAAACCCGGAATGGTGCCAATGGTGATTTCAGGTTGACCGAACCTGGCATTATCGGCGGCAATGATAAAATCGCACATCATCGCCAGCTCGCAGCCACCACCCAGGGCATAACCCGCAACCGCGGCAATAATGGGCTTGCTGCAACCGGCAATACTGTCGCACTGGCGCGTAAGACCGCCGTGTTCAAGCATGTATTGATAGGTTGCGTCTTTCATTTCAGTGATATCGGCCCCGGCTGCAAATGCCTTTTCATTTCCAGTGAGTACGATCACCGCCACCGAATCGTCAGTCTCAAGATCCTGCAGGGTTTGCGCGAGCTCATCCATCAACCCCATGCACAGGGCGTTCAGGACCTCGGGACGATTCAGCCTGACCACGGTCACGGCATCGTGTGTTTCCAATTCCAGGTATTGTAAGTTGCTCATGGTTCGATCCCCTCGAACTGTTTGATGATTTCCCGCTCGACAGGCGGAATCGGTGTACTGTGATTTTCACGATAATTAAACCAGACGCATGCGGCCTTCGCGGTTGAACAGGGTTCGTCTTCCCCCGGTGCAAATATCGCCGCTTCGAAATCGAAGCTGCTGTTGCCGAGTCGACTGATGCGTGAGCCCACTTCCAGCGCACAGGGATGATGGATCTGGCGCAGAAAAGCAACCTGAATATCGGCGATGATCAGGCTATTGTGCACGTCAGGACCGGCGCTCATATCCAGTAGTCGATGAAAATAATCGAGACGACCGGATTCGTAATAGCGCACGAACTGCACGTTATTGACGTGACCGAACATGTCACAGTCACCCCAACGCGTCGGCGTCGACGTAAAAAACCGAAATCCGTCGCGTGCATAATCCCACAGCCGGGTTTGACTGGATACCGCCATCGTATGTTTAAGAAATCCCCGAATTCAGGTTCGGCTAAAAATTATCCGCTGCTATCGCCATGACGCTGTCCGAGCCAGCCTTGACCATCACCGCCTGTGCCTCGCTGCGCGGCAGGATATGTTCGGCAAAAAACAGCGCCGTCTTGATCTTGTGGGAATAAAAATGATCACTGCTGCCGGCGTCGATATGCCCTTGCGCAACAATTGCCGCGCGTCCCAGTAACCAGGCGCAAACCAGATTACCTGACAGCATCATGTAATCCACTCCGACCGCGCTGCCCAGCTCCGGATCGCCCGGCGCATTCTGCAAGTAGAAGCCGGTTGCCTCTTCCAGTGCAGTAAGGGCTGTCGAGAAACGCGTTGCAAGCGCGCCGATATCTCCGTTCGCAGCCTGCAGTTGCTGACTGAAAGCCTTTAATTCTCCGATCAGCTCAGCCATTGCCTGACCCTTGTCACGCAGCAGTTTTCGACCCATCAAGTCCAGTGCCTGGATTCCGGTTGTGCCTTCGTAAATAGTCAGAATCCTGGCGTCACGCATGTACTGGGCCGCGCCGGTTTCCTCGACATATCCCATGCCACCATGCACCTGTACACCCAGGTAGGTTGCTTCCTGCGCCATCTCGGTGCACCAGCCCTTGACGATTGGAATAATCAAATCGACACGACGCTGATGGGATGCCCGCTGTTCGGCTGATTCTGCGTGATGAGCCAGGTCGGTCTGGGCGGAAGCGTAATAGGCCAGGGCCCTGCCCGCCTGGGCGATGGCCCGCATTTGCATCAACATCCGGCGCACGTCCGGGTGGTGGATAATCGTGCTGCGCTGACTATGCCCATGTGCCATACCTTGAACTCGTTCCTTGGCAAACAAGACCGCTCTTTGATAAGCGCGCTCAGAAATCGCGACGCCCTGCATACCAACTTCGAGCCGCGCGTTGTTCATCATCGTGAACATACAGGCGAGACCATTGTGCTCCTCGCCGACGAGATAACCGATAGCACCGTCCTGGTCCCCGTAAGACATGACACAGGTCGGCGATGAATGGATTCCCATTTTCGATTCCAGCGACACCACCCTGAGATCATTGCGCTCGCCCCTGGAACCATCCTCGTTTACCAGGTACTTGGGGACCAGGAACAGTGAAATACCTTTAATGCCTTCCGGTGCATCCGGCAGGCGCGCCAGCACCAGGTGCACAATATTGTCGCTCAACTCGTGTTCGCCCCAGGTGATGTAGATTTTTTGACCATAGATCAAATAGTTATCGCCTTCGCGTTCCGCACGCGTGCGAATCGCTGCCAGATCGGTACCTGCCTGTGGTTCGGTCAGGTTCATGGTACCGCTCCATTCACCTGTCACCAGTTTCGGTATATAGAGTTTCTGCAATGCTTCGGTGGCGTGCGACTCGATGGCCTCGATCGCGCCCGAGGTCAGCAACGGGCATAGTGCAAAAGCCATGTTCGATGCATACCACATTTCCGCGACCGCCGAGTGCACCAGGAACGGGAGACCCTGCCCGTCTATTGCCGCCGATTTACCGACTCCCTGCCAGCCATTATCGACAAACTGGCGATAGGCCTCGGCATAGCCAGGCGGGCTTACCACCTTCCCGTTATCAATGCGGGTTCCGTGTTCATCACCCGACGGATTCAGCGGCGAGAAGACTTCGGTTGCCAACACACCCGCCTGTTCGAGCACGGCCGCGACCAGGTCCGGTGTGGCGTCTTCGAAGCCGGGTAGTTTGGCGATGGAATCAAGGCCTGCAATTTCATCGATAACAAATTGCATATCCTGGATCGGGGCATAGTAGTCGGACATAGTGATACCTAGCTGTGAAAATGGACCAGCTCACCGAGCGCCGCGCGTTCAGGGACTATCTGGTTTTCGGGTAAAGTTGGATCCTCATAACCAAATGAAATTCCAAACAAAAGTTTCATTTCCGCATCAATCCCTAATTCTCGCCGCACCGAGTCCGCATCATATCCCAGTATCGTCTGCGGGCAACTGGCAATACCGTGGGCACGCATCGCCAACATCAGGTTCTGTGCATACATGCCGACATCGCAGGCTTCGCGAATTCCGCACCACGCCGGCATAAAAATAAATACTGCATGCGGCGCATCAAAAAACTTGAGGTTGCGCAGAAACGCCTCGCGTTTGCCCTCCTTGTCTTCACGGGTCACACCGAGAGCCTGGTAGAGCAATATGCCAACATCAAGCTGGCGTTTACGAAAAACGCCCTCGTACTTGGCATCGTAGGGATAATCCATCGAGTATTTCCCCTCGGCGATAGTTTCCATAAAGATGCCGCTTAATCGATCGCGCAGCTCACCCGAGACCACGTGGCTGTGCCAGGGCTGGGTATTGCAGTTCGACGGTGCGAATGCAGCAGTTTCGAATACATGCTCGATCAGCCCGTGATCAACCGGTTGCGGTAAAAATCCTCGAGTCGAGCGCCTCGATCGCGCAAGCTGGTCAAAAACCCAGCCGCTTTCCGGATTACTGGTTTCAGGTTTCATGAATTAGATTAACTGCTAGTTAATTTTCGCAAACGTCATTTATATTACAATAATCGAGTCTTAGCCAAAGGAATTCAAATATGACCAGCCCGGCAATCAGTCGCTTCCCAGTTCCGCCTTTCGAGGAATTACCCGCTGATATTCAACAACGAATCAACGAGGTACAGGAAAAAGCCGGCTTCGTGCCCAATGTATTCCTGACACTGGCACGTCGACCCGAGGAGTTCCGCGCTTTTTTTGCCTATCACGACGCCCTGATGGAAAAGGAAACGCCGGGCCTGAGCATGGCTGAACGTGAAATGATAGTGGTCGCGACCTCGGCGCGCAACCAATGTCAGTATTGTGTCATCGCACACGGCGCGATCCTGCGTATCCGCGCCAGGAATCCATACATCGCCGACCAGGTCGCCGCTAACTATCGCAAGGCCGATATTTCGGAACGCCAGAAAGCAATGCTCGACTACGCGCTCAAGGTCTCGCGCAAGGCTGAAACTGTCGATGAGTCCGATTACAAGCGGCTCAATGACTTTGGTTTCGACGATGAAGACATCTGGGATATCGGCACGATCAGTGCTTTCTTTGGGCTCTCCAACCGAATCGTCAACATGTCGAGCATGCGCACCAACGACGAGTTTTACCTGATGGGACGAGTGCCCAGGGAAAAATAGGTTACACTTGCGACAACCAGGCACAGCAGGAAAAGCGACGTGAGCGACGAAGTCGAACCCAGAATCATCAAGAAATATCCCAATCGGCGACTCTACGATACCGTGGAAAGCCAGTACATCACGCTACAACAAATCCGTGACCTGGTGCTTGCCGAGGTGCCATTTACCGTCATCGATCAAAAAAGCGAGGAAGATATCACCCGCAGTATCCTGCTGCAGATTATCCTGGAGCAAGAATCCGAAACTAACCCGCTATTCTCAAACGATAACCTCGAGCGTTTTATTCGCTATTACCATACCGGTGCACACAAGGGTTTTTCCGAATTTATCGGGCAGGGTCTGAATTTTTTCCAGCAGCAGCAGAGTGAATTTCGCAAGGCAATGGAAGGCATGACCAGCCATAGCCCGGTATCGTTCTGGACCGATATGACGCAGAAAAACATCGATGCATGGCGCCAGATGATGGGCCTCGGACCTGATAAGGACGATCCAGATAAAAGCTAAGCCACTGATTTTAATCAACTTATTTAAAACTTTCCTGCCCTGACTTGACAGTCGACGGTGAAAGCAATATTTTGTGCGCTGCAATATATTGTTGCAATGCAGCACTTTCCAGTTAACGGGAGAGATCACAACTATATGAATAATCAGAAAATTGCACTCGTCACCGGGGGCACTGGTGGAATAGGCACCGCGATCTGTATCGCGCTCGCCGATCAGGGACGCAAAGTTATTGCGGGATATTTCCCTCCCGATAAAGAAATCGCCGAGGCCTGGCAGCAGAAACACCGGGCAAATGGCTACGAGTTTGAAATCGTAGCCTGTGACGTCAGTGATTTCGAATCCAGCCAGCAGATGCTTCACGATGTTGAAAATACTATCGGCGGCGTCGATATCCTGGTTAATTGTGCCGGCATTACGCGCGACAAGACCCTGCGTCAAATGACACCCGATCAATGGGACTCGGTATTGCGCACTAATCTTGATTCGGCTTTTAATGTCACCCGCCATGTCGTTGAAAGCATGTCGCAAAACGGCTTTGGTCGAATTGTTAATATTTGTTCGGTTAATGGGCAAAAGGGCCAGTTTGGCCAGTCCAATTATTCCGCGGCGAAGGCCGGACTGCACGGCTTCACCAAGGCTGTCGCACAGGAGTTGGCGGCCAAGGGTGTGACGGTTAACTCGGTGTCACCCGGCTATGTCAAAACCGATATGACCGATGCGATTCCCGAAGACGTGCGCGACGCTATCATCCAGCAGGTTCCAATGGGTCGCATGGCGATGCCTGATGAAATCGCCTATGTTGTCAGTTTCCTGACTGATGATCGCAACACCTACATGACCGGCGCAAACCTGCCGGTAAATGGCGGAATGTACATGACCTAGGATCCCATCGACAGACAGGGTCAATAATTAAAAAGGCGGGGCGAAAATCCCGCCTTTTTTATCTGCCAGCACGACAGAACCTAATTATGTTGCAGTGCACAATAAACTGTGCTAGAGTAAAATCCTTTTAGAATTTAACGAGTTACCCAGCATGAGTGAAAGTAATCAATGGACCGAACAATGGTTCAAGGCGCAGCAGCAGTTTGTCGATGCCTGGAGCGATATGGCCAAAACAGGCAGCGGCGGTAATACCAGTCAGTCTGACCTGTGGGCACAGAGTTTCGATCTATGGCGCAAGGCCTGCGAAGGCAAGACGCAACCTGACATCGAGCTGGCCATGCGCAAATGCATGGATATGGGCAAGGAATATTTCGCCATGGCAGAGCAAGTCAGCAAGGGTCTCACCGAGGGAGCCAACCCTGTCGAAGCGATCAATCAATGGCTGGAGCAAATGAAACAATCGCTACAACAGCTTGGTGGGATGCCCGGGTTCAACGGTACCGGCGTCAGCGACTTCATGAAACAGTGGTTTGCTCCAAATGCCAGCTGGCAGGAAATGGTGGCTGGCCTGACGCCGATGAACCAGGCGATGTGGCAAATGCCTGGCATGAATACTTCGGTCTTCAACCTGGGTGAAGCTATCGACCCGCTGGGTAGAGTACTGGAATCACCAGGCATTGGTTATTTTCGTGAACCCCAGGAAAAGCAGCAAAAAGGTCTTCAATTGGCGTTCGAGTATCAGGAAGCCAACTTCAAATTCAACCAGGCCTTCCTGCGCGTTGCGCTCGAATCGATCCAGGGATTTCAGAACCGACTGTCGGGGCTCGACGGTGACAGTATCCCGAAATCTCTACGCGAACTTTACGACCTCTGGGTTGAAATCAGCGAAGAGCACTACGCCGAATTCGCGATGGGCGAAGAGTACCAGGCGCTTTACGGCGACATGGTCAACCGCCTGATGGTCATGCGCCGCCACTACGGTGAAATCGCCGACGATTTTCTGCGTGCCATGAACCTGCCGAACACGCGCGAAATCGACACTATGCAGGAGCGTTTACAGCAAGTACGACGTGAAAACTTCACCCTGAAAAAGGAGATCAAGGAAATCAAGGCGATGTTGTCGCAAATTAATACCAGAACCGCGCGAACAGTGAAGACAGCACCCGCAGCGAAAGCGGCGTCCACGGCCAGGAAAGCGCCCACCGCCAAAGCGGCCCCGGCCCGCAAGAAAGCGGCAGCTAAAAAAGCTGTGGCCAGCAAGGCCAAAGTAACCAGAACCAAAGCAGGAGCCTGAACCGATGAATAATATTCCGTTTCGTTCCGACCAGGTGGTCGAAGAACTGGTGCAGTTCAACCAGAATTTGAGCAAGGGGGTTAAAAATCTCCTCGATACGGACGAAATTTCTGCAGGGGTTACCCCACGCGAAGAAATTTATGCTGAGGACAAGCTCAAGCTCTACCGTTACCAGCCCTCGACCGGCGTGGTGCAAAACAAAGTCCCTACCCTGATCGTCTACGCACTGGTTAATCGTCCCTACATGACCGACATCCAGGAGAATCGTTCGACCATCAGGGGCTTGCTCGATTCGGGACAGGACGTCTATCTGATCGACTGGGGTTACCCGGATCGCGCAGATAAGTACCTGACCCTCGATGACTACATCAATGGCTATATCGACCGCTGTGTCGACGTCATCCGCGAACGCCACAGTGTCGACAAGATCAATATCCTCGGCATTTGCCAGGGCGGTGTTTTCAGCCTTTGCTACAGTACGCTACACCAGGACAAGGTCGCCAACCTGGTCACCATGGTGACACCGGTTGACTGCAAGACCCCGGACAATATGCTGAGTCACTGGGTACAGAAAATGGACATCGACGCGATCGTCGATGCGATGGGCAATCTGCCGGGTGAAATGCTGAACTGGACCTTTCTCAATCTCAAGCCGTTCCAGTTGATGGGGCAAAAGTATGTTTCGATGGTCGATATCATCAGCGATGAGAAGAATGTCAAGAACTTCATGCGGATGGAGAAATGGATCTTCGACAGCCCCGATCAGGCGGGCGAGGCTTTTCGCCAGTTCATCAAGGATTTCTTCCAGCAAAACAAACTGGTCGAAGGCGGGTTAAAGATCGGCGAACATGACGTTGATCTCAAGGATTTGAAGATTCCGGTGTTGAATATTTACGCGGAACAGGACCACCTGGTGCCACCGGCTGCATCGAAAGCTTTGAAAGCGCTGGTTGGCAGCAAGGACTACACCGAATTGGCGTTTCCAGGCGGCCATATCGGTATCTACGTCAGTGGCAAGGCCCAGGCAACCGTGACCCCGGCAATATCCGGCTGGCTTAAAAAACGCAGTTAAACTACTGTCGTCCCGCGACTTGATCGCGGGACCCGGGGATCGTTTCGTGCAGACGCCTAACGCCTCTTTTCGAGTGCTCGGATACTGGTATGATATGCCTTTCCAAATGCAACACAGCCTGGATCCCGCGGTCAAGCCACGGGATGACAATCCATGAGCAAGGTCACCACCGAAAAATTTAACGAAATCATCAAGATCGAATTGCCCTCGGCCGCCGAAACCGGCATTTACCTGCGCCACATCGACGAGGGTATGGCCGAACTGGTCCTGCCCTATAACGTGAAATCGCTGCGCCCGGGAGGCACCATAGCGGGCCCATTCATGATGATGCTCGCCGATGTTTGCATGTTCGCTGTTGTACTGAGCCTGCTGGGCGAGATAAAGCTGGCGGTTACGACCAGCCTCAACATTAACTTTCTGCGCAAACCCAGCGAATGTGACCTGGTTGCCAGAGGTAACATCATAAAACTCGGTAAACGCCTCGCGGTGGTTGAAGTATCTATCTACAGCGAGGAGGACATCGTCGCACACGCCACCGGTACCTACTCTATCCCCCCGCAGACCCAGTAGCCGTTTTCAACGGCAACACCTGCGTCTGTTGACAATTGAAAAATACAGTTTTGAACACATCTATTACCTAAGGTCGTGGAAACATCGGCGCACAACTGCCTACGTCAATATGACCCGTCGTTATATTGATAATGCGCTGGAGGGACTATACCCTGATGAAAGACTTGATTCGATTGGTCGCGATACCGCGACACCGACTGTTGCTGCCAGGCCTGTTGACCTGGCGACGTAAACGATAAAGGACCGAGGTTGCGATACAAACGAATGACAAGATCAATTGTTACCGCCACGCTCTGGGCCTGCACCTGTATTGCCAGCGCGACCGGCACGGGCGCCGCTGATCGGGGTGCCGAGCCCGTCGGCAGCTGGTTAACCTTTAGTCCAAAAATGGAACCGACAGTAGCTTATTCCGCGAAAAATGAGTCTTCTCCTTCCATCGACCACGGTAACAAAGCTGATCTGCCATCTGCATCGAGGCAATTCACAATCATCGCCCAGGCGAACATTCTGTTCGGTGAGCAGCAACCGACAACGATTGCCATCGATATCATACCTGGTAGCCCTGAGAATATTATACGACCCGGTGCATGGCGCCTGCTCCCGGTCGCAATCCTGGGATCGGCCGAGCTCGAGGTAACCTCGATCAATCCACGCACCATCCGGCTGAATGGCGTCGATATCATGCTGGTGGGTAAGTCCGACAAGAGTTTGTGCGTGGAAAAAGATATCAACGACGATACCTACAAGGATCTGTTGTGCGATGTCCGCTCCACGGGCTTCAAGATCGGCGAAGGCGAATACGCGATTATCATCAAGGCGGGCACCTATAGCGGCGAGTCCCTAAGGGGCGAAGATCGCATCAAGATCGTCAGCAAATAAATTATGCAATAGCGAGGAGCCAGCCTTAATCAGTTTGCCGGTCCCTGCCGATCCAGGTATCCCTGATACCCAGTTTACCGACCACCGAGTCGGAAAATTCCCGGGCCGACTGCCGTGACTTGAATCCCGAAACGGCGATGCGATAGCGTGTGTCGTCATCCTGTCCCGTGACAATGATTTCAGATTCATGGCCTGCGCTCTGAAATCTCTGATTGACCTCGTTGGCGACCTCCTCGGAGCGTGTCGAGAAAAGGTAAACGGTATAGATATAGTTTGATGATTTCTCTTCAATTGCAGGTTTTGATTCATCAATTAATGTATCTGCGGTTGTGGCTACATCTTCTAACATGGTAATGGACTCATCGACCGGACGTTGATCCTCGATGTCCTTCTCGCTAAAGAAAGGTTTTTCGTCTGCCGCTGGTTTTGACTGGTTATTGGCTACTCCTCTAGCCGTATCCGGGTCAACTTCATAACCTATCCAGGTATCCCTAATACCCAGTTTACCGACCACCGAGATGGAAAATTCCTGGGCCGACTGCCGTGACTTGAATCCCGGAACGGCGACGCGGTAGCGCGTGGTGTCATCCTGTCCCGTGACAATGATTTCAGATTCATGGCCTGCGCTCTGAAATCTCTGATTGGCCTCGTTGGCGACCTCCTCGGAACGCGTCGAGAAAAGATAGACCGTGTAAATGTACTTCGATGTCTTCTCATCAGTTGTTGGTTCGGATTCATCAGCTGCTGTTTCATCAACGACCGCTATATCACCTTCCGCCTCCGCAGGTATAAAAGCCGGGATTTCAGTTTCGATCGCTGTTTCAGTGATGAACGGTTGTTCTGCTTCGGGCATTATTGCAGCAATACCAGGATTCAGTAACTCAAATGAACCATCGTCGTCGATGCGCAGTTCCGTACCGGCTCTGCTAAGGATAATCATATTTGGATCTATGGAGTGGGTAACCTGGACACTACCACTGCGTAATTCGATAGACGACAGGCCATCCTGTCGCAGCAAACAAATGTCACTACGATGATGTATCGCGGTGACGATTGCATTGCCTATATTTACCTCTAACACGGAGTCAGGATTTGGCTCTGGCTTGTAGCCAACACAAATCCTTCCCTGCAGGATCTGAAGTACCGATTGTTTTCCGGTAGCACTTGATTCCGCGCTGCTGCTCGCCAGTAAGCTGATGACAGAATCCGGATAAAGATGCAGGCTGGCATTCGGCCAAATCTGCATCTCGACCCGCCCGCTGGTACCGGTAATAACGTAATCTCCGATCTCCAAATCGCTGCCATTTGTGAGCTCGGTTTTATCATTTTCTTTCTGTATCCATGCCGGCGATTTTAATGCAGTTACTTTGGCAACAGAGGATGCGTAGGAGAGCGAGAAACAAACCATGCAACCCAGGGCAACCAGACTAATAGCTGTCTTTTGCATAGACGAAAAATCAAGTAGGCACGTTAATGTCGCCATGATACTGACTATCAAGAAAATAAACTATTCGCCACTGTGCAAATATTGATGGGGCTGGATTAGGGAAGCCCGTACAGACAATACCTCACCGCCGGTCCTGGTCTCTTCGATCTTTGTTCCGACGAAAAAAAAGCCGAAACTCGTTCGAGCACCGGCTTTGACCAATAACCAGGATCGCTTCAATACATGTGTTGCCCACCGTTAATCGACAGGGTCGAGCCTGTAATAAAGCCGGCATCGTCTGCAACCAGAAA
>JAOTYD010000050.1 GCA_029862005.1 Gammaproteobacteria bacterium
CGAATGTGCTACGAATATCCGAAATGCCTGGCCGACCCGGGGGTTAATATCAAGCACCTTGAAAATTCCGTCTCGCGGGTCTTTTCGATAACCAATATCAACGACTCCCTTGTAGCCAACCTTGGAGAGAAATGTTGTCGTTAGATTCGCCACTTCATCCACAGTGCAACACTCGCCCAGTGATGCGGCGCCCAGATGAATTGGGTATTGACGGATCTTCCTGCCTGTGAAGCCGACCAGGCATTCTGATTTCTCGTTGAAATAGCCATTGAATATGTAAACCTGATCATCTGCTCCTGGTATCAGCTCCTGGATCATGAGGTTTGGCTCATCTGGATCTTCTAACTCGCGGTAGAATGCAATGAGTTCGTCGCGATCATGTGCCACGACCATATTCTTGCCTGTTCGTCGAGCCATCTTGTTGCCCATTGCACCCTTTAGCATGACAGGGAAAGTGAATTGCTTGATTTGCTCCATGAAATCGTCTAAATCCGTCGGCAACACGGTATTAGGTCCAGGCAAGCCAAATTGTGTTGCCAGTTCAAACATACTTTTCTTATTTGCAAGATTCTCCACAATCGAATCGCAAGATTGTCCAATCAGATAGAAGTCTCTGAGATCCTCATGACTATCCGCAATGTAAATCGCCATCTCATCACTCATCGCGATCAAAATTGGTCGGCAATCCAGATCTCGTGACAGTTCGACAAGAAAGTTAGTGAGCTCAGACGGATCGATCTCGGTGAGTTTGTGGAAATACGATTTGAAGCAATATCGCGAGCGGGTCGCCACCGTATCTAAGCGATCTGCCACACCAATCACTTTGACGCCAAGCTTCCCCAGACTCCGCATCACTGCCAACCCACCGAGCCCACAATGCAGCAATACGACCGGTGTACTAGTATCAGGAATTTTCAAGAGGCTCTACAACCATTGGAATCTTAAACCCGGCCTTAAAATGTGAACTCTGTCGCGGGTGTTCTTCCACAGTATGGGCATCGTACCCAGGATCGAACAGTATCGTGTGTGTGGGGGAGCTCTATTACGCCTATCGACTTCAAATAATCTTGTGTTTTCATTAGTCTTGACTCTTAGGATATTCCTTTATCAGCCGGGAAATGTTAAACCCGCGTGTTTAGGCGGCGAACAATTCTCGGATTTTGTTATTTTGCTTTGCCATTTGGATTTAGGACTGCTCAGTGAATTTAACCAAAAAGCAGCTCTCCAACCAAGTCCTATCCTCGCTAAACTTAACATACGTTTCCTGATGTGCAAGAATTTATTGCTTTTTCCTACTACTTTGAAGTGGTGCCCGGTCACAGGACATGGCTCGGGCGACTATAACTGTTTGTCCATCATGAGCCCTGTGCACTGGAGTAAATCTAAGGAAATTGAGTCGTTAGAATCTTGGAAAGTGGGCCTTCATAATACTGTAAAAATTGAAATCAACATTAACACCTGCCTGTATAAACGAGAAAGAGACTAATATAAATGTATAAATTCCTAAAAAATGTTGTAATTGCCTCATTACCCCTAGTGTTGTTAGCTACTGCCTATGCGTCGTACCTGGCTACGGGGGGGCAGATCGCTCGAAATGATGTCAAGTCATTGATCAAGCGCCTCTCTGTATCCGCTACATATACTCTGACTGCTGACAACAATGGAGGAGACTGCGCGAAAATAGGCATCTGGGAAGACGGTACTTCCACTTGCAAGCTTACGGATTCACTGGCTTTAGGTGACTCGATCTATATTAAAGACAGTTTTGTAAAGCTAGACGGAAATAACCAAACAATGGAAGGCGATGGCAATTCGATAGCCATCCATATCTTAGGAAGTCGAGGTGTCGAAGTATACGATCTCAAGATACGAGGTTATAAACAAGGTATTTTTATGCAAAATGCAACCTTAGCGAAAATTCGCAACATAGACATAACTCAAAGTGAAATAAATGCTATGGTCATGTTGGGCGGAAGTAACTACAACCTGATCGAAGACAATCGAGTGAGCCACAGCGGTCTTCATGGCATTAATGTAGGTACAAGCCACGGTAATCGGTTCATTGGGAACTATGCCACCGACACGAGGGACGGCATACGATTGCAAAATTCCCACGGCAACATTTTTATTGCTAACTTTTTTGAGAAAAATCGTATTGAAGGTCTGGATTTTCACAGTTCCACAGAAAATCTTGTCTTCTATAATCGATATGTTGATGAGGAAATAGCGGTTATCAGTGACCTCATTGCCGATGTTAATCGATATCAGCTTGATTTCGGCGGCAACGAGTATTCCGCTTATGATGAACCCGAGGAAGGCTGTGAGGACAAAAATAGTGACGGATTTTGTGACGCGCCCTATAAATTTGATGGGGTTATCGATACCAAGCCATTGGTAAAAGGTTCGCTATAGGGGCATACAAAAACCACTTAATTTGGAACCCTAATTTTCGAAAGCGATTGAGTTCATTGAGTGGCGGGAAGTATTTGAATCAAACTACGGGAATCCGTCCACAATATTATTCCATTTTCATCAATCAGAAGATCACGAATACGCTCACCAATTGGAATTGGCTCCAGGTAACGAATCGACTCCTGTTCAATTCTTGTCCGATACAGAGATTGAGAAAGCAGGGAGCTAATGATCAGATCATCTCTCCAAAAGGGAAATGGCGTTTCTCCGCCTATGCCGGCGAGATTGGAAACACCAATAGCAGGTACCCATGAAAAGACCGGAAGTGTGTATTTGCTCTGATCTTTAGGTGCTTCTAGTGGCCAGGTCAGACTTCCATAGTCAGTACCATAGGTAATTCTCGGCCAGCCGTATAAATGACCGGCCTCAAGCAGATTCAACTCGTCTCCCCCTCGTGGTCCATGCTCAGTCGACCAAATACTACCCTTGTGATCCACATATAGCCCTTGCTGGTTGCGATGCCCGGTTGTAAATACTTCTGCCTCCCCGCTGTTAAGACCGATACGCAGTGTTTTTCCGTATGAAGCACCCGGGTCATCTACAAAATTCTCATCGTAGTCGTGACCGTTCACACCATGATCGCCAACTGTAAGCAGCACATTTTCGGAATTCAAAAGGGCCAGTCTTCCGCCGCCTTCCATGCCTCTAAAGGCCCATGCTTCTGGTTGTAAGAGTAGACACGGGGTTGTTTCGAACAGATCTTCCCAAACAGCGTTACCAGACTCAATCTCCCTGATATCTGAAAACTTCAGAAAAGAAACGCGCATAGTTGCGCATTGTTCACTCTCATTCCAATAGTGATGCGAGACCAACATTTGACTCGATGTATCGCTATTCAAGATCAATACATCGAGTGTTCGAAAATATTGCAGGAAAGCCGAAGTTCCCGCGTCAGCATAAAACTTTTTGTGATTTACAGGGACACGAATATTCCAGCGGACAGTTTCGATCGCTTTGTCTGAACCCAGGTTTCTGACCGAATAGATATCACCATTTGACATTACCAGGAGGTATACATCTTTATGACGCCCAATAGCTGCCATCGCACTATGTGTCGTCGATCGCGGTACCAGGTTTTGGTATTTCCTGATATCGAGATCATACAAATGAGACTTGTATTCGTTCAATACAAAGTCTGAACTTTTGAGTGTTGATGATGGGGGTGTGCTTCTTACTTGCGGATAGAGTACAACGGCAATTGATGCAACAAACAAGAATATCAAGGAGATGCCTCGAAAACTGGGCAACATATAGTAAATAAGGCTGAGTAAGCCTAGTAAGCAAAAAACTACGGTAATATCGAGACGGGAGTATTGAAATGAAAACACAATAATTGCAAGCAACACAATCGAGGCCATGCCGGCAAATACTGCCGGGCCGAACAGCAAGCCCTTAAGTCGTGTTATTTTCGCAAGAAAAACGACAACTGACGCCGCGAGATAGCACCCAAGCAACAAAAATGCAGGGAATAAAATGTCGTCAGAAACCGATAAATGCCCGTTGTGCAGGTAGCGCAACACAAGCAATGCAGTTCCAGCGGCCATAATGGGCCAAATTATGGCGATTAAGGTCGGATGCTTATCTGTGAATATTTTTTTCATTAGTGTTGGATCTCCAATGTTTGGCAATGACGTTGTTACTCGCGTTAGTCGGGCTGCACTAAGGTCCTGCGATTTATCTGCTTGATTGACCTTCGGAGGACAGGTAATTCCGCTTTATTATGCAGCAAGTTTCAGCCTCTGTTTTGAGGTAATTCCTCCCAGCCGTATACTCGGTATTTGGTTGGTGTATGTCTAGAGTCAACGTACAGCGAAGTTTTGAACAGATGAGATTGAATCGAAAATGTATTGGTTCAGTTATTTGTATATTTTATAGTTCAATTATATCATGCAGCGCTGGCATTTTGTTGTTGTGGCTTTCTGGGTTGATTATCTGTCCTAGTGACGACCTGTTTGTCAGGCAAGGTTTTGAGTCGCTAGTTAATAAAATTACACACATTGCCAAAACGAGTTAATTGCGGTGGACCTCTTCATGTGATGATAGGTTACAAGCTTCGAATAACGCGTTCGCGGCAGATAAAGAAAATTCGGCCTCGATCCTCACAGCCCCTACCGGCTACAACCATCGATTATACAAGGTTCCCGGAACAGGTCGGACGCCGGGGTATTAGCCTCGACCTGTTTCAAGATAGTGATTGCCTGGTTATCGGAAGTTCGTGATTTTCTCTTTGAGGCCCCCCAATTAAGCAAAAAACTGCTTATGAACGCCTCTATTTTTTGGAGGATTACCGTAGTTTTTTGATTGATAGGCAGGTACTTAGTTCTTTTTCGGTCATTGAACGTAATTTTAGTTAATCCTGTGAATGGTATTGCTATAAGTATTGAGTGTCGATCACATATAGAAACTATGAAATTAATAAAAAATGCAATCGTAGGACTTTGTTTCGTTTCGGTAGCGTCTGTAGCTCAGGACACAGGCCTGGGGACCATCGTGATCACTCCGACCAGAGTAGAAAAAAACTCGAATGAAATACCGGCGGCAATCAATGTTATTGGCCAGGATGAAATTCAACTCGGTTCAGAGCAACTTGGGCTGGATGAATCATTGGGACGGGTTCCCGGTTTGTTCGCGCTCAATCGATATAACTTTGCTCAGGATTCACGCCTATCTATCCGGGGATTCGGCGCACGATCAAGTTTTGGGATTCGCGGAATCAAGGTTATCGTTGATGGAATCCCCGAAACCTTGCCGGACGGGCAGGGATCAGTGGATGGGATTGACATTGGTTCGGCCAGTCAGATAACCGTGATTCGTAGCCCGTCATCTTCGCTATATGGGAATGCTTCAGGTGGAGCGATTTTAATCGAATCCGAGCGAGGGACGGTGATACCTTTTGCAGAAGCCCGCACCACATTTGGCGATTTCGATTTTAAAAAGCAACAGGTGAAAACAGGCGGCGACACCGGTAAGCTTAATTACCTGCTGAATCTCTCGGCCACTACGACCGATGGCTATCGAGATCATGGTAAGTTCGAAAACAACCAGATTAACACACGTCTTGAAGCTACGCTCTCCGCTACTTCCAGCTTACTAACCACGATACATCATACCGATCAACCTGCTGCCGATGATCCGGGTGGTCTTACTGCCGTAGAAGCCGCGAGCGATCCTACACAAGCTAGGGCACAAAACCTTCTCTTTGACGCAGGCGAGGAATTAAAACAAACCCGAATCGGGCTACTGTATAAAACCAGTCTTAGCGAGGATCACGATTTGGAGACACGTGTCTACAAGACGGATAGAGATTTCAACAACAAGCTTCCTTTTCAAAACGGTGGCATAGTGAAACTGGATCGTGAATTTTATGGAACCGGTGTTAAATATACGGTGGAAGACGACTTGGGTGACAAGCCTAATCGGATTCTGCTCGGAGTAGATTATGACCGTCAGGACGATGATCGAAGCCGTTTTGACAACCTGCAGGGCGTAACCGGCGCGCAGACTTTCGAGCAGGACGAGTTGGTAACATCACTTGGTGTATTTTTACAAAATGAAACCAAACTCAGCGATATCGCCGAGTTCACCTTTGGAATTCGCTACAATGAGGTAAGATTTGATGTCAATGACCAATTTCTAGCCGATGGTGATGATTAAGGCAAAATTAACTTCTATCAGGTCAGTCCAATGGTAGGGATTAGCATCAGGCGCGGCAGTGACACGCATCTATACGCCACCATCTCAAGCTCATTTGAAACACCGACTACCACCGAGTTCGCTAATCCTGACGGCGGTGGGTTCAACCAGTCACTTGAAGCACAGGAATCGATTAACTACGAAATAGGCATTAAATCTTTATCCGCCAGTTACAGTTTTGAGGCAGCTCTGTTTCATATCGATGTTGATAATGAATTGACTCCGTTCGAGCTGCCAGCTCAACCCGGGCGAACATTTTATGAAAATGCGGGTTCATCCAGCCGCAATGGCCTGGAACTTTCATATGCTGCTCAACTCGTGGAGCAACTCAGTCTATCGATGGCTTACACCTATTCAGATTTTACTTTTGATCGCTTTACCGACGAAAATGGCGATGAATTTGACGGTAATCACAGCCCTGGGATTCCAAAGGATGTGCTTTACGCAGACCTTACCTGGTTTGGAGATTCGGGATTTTATGCAAAATGGGACGTTACCTACACGGGTGAGATGTATGCCGACAATGCCAATCAAACCAGGGTAGGATCTAGTACCGTATCGAACTTACACTTTGGGCATAGTGTCGTTTACGATGACTGGGAATTGGGATCGTTCATCGGAGTCACTAATCTGTTCGACGAGGATTACAATGACAATATCCGAATCAATGCGTTTGGCGGTCGCTATTTTCAACCTGCGCCAGAGCGTAATGCCTATATCGGAATAACAGTGCGCAGGTATATCCGTCACTAAAGCTCATTACAATTGACGGAATAACAAAAAGAAGGTTCTATGGTCTTCAATACACCGATTTTCTTCGTCTTTTTCGTTATATTCCTGCTGATCTACGGGCTGATCCTGGTTCAGAAGCGCCCCAGGCTGTATTTCATCCTGGTGGCGAGCCTCGTGTTTTACGGCGCCTGGAATTACCGCTTTATTCCGTTGCTTGTCGGTAGCTCCGTCATTGACTACTACCTTGCGCTGGCGATTGCTGGTGCCGCGACGCTGCAGCGCAAGAAGCTTTTGCTGACATTTTCCGTGGCTATGAACCTCGGTATCCTTGCGCTCTTCAAGTACGCGGATTTCGTTCTCAGCTCTGTGGCCGATTTTCTGCTGCTGTTCGGTATTGAGGTTTCACTACCGACGCTGGCCTGGGTGCTGCCTGTAGGCATTTCATTCTACACCTTCCAAAGCTTGAGCTACACGATCGATGTTTATCGCGGCGATATGGAGCCGCGCAAAGGGCTCGTAAATTTCACAACGGCGCTCGCATTCTTCCCGCAGCTCGTAGCCGGTCCGATCCTCAGAGCTCGCCAAATACTGCCGCAGTTACATTCGCTGCCCGTGCCAACCTGGGACGGCGCGCGACATGGTTTCCTTCTGTTTACGTCCGGCATCGTCAAGAAGACCTTTGCTGATCTGCTTGCGGGTCCAGCGGCCGTGCTGTTCGAAGCGGACGGGCCGGTCAGCTTGCTCGAGACCTGGACAGGTGTGTTGGCATTTGCCGGTCAAATCTATGGTGACTTCGCCGGCTATACCGATATGGCGATAGGCGCTGCACTCATCATCGGTTTTAAGATTCCGCGTAACTTCAACTTACCCTATTTTGCAATTTCGCCGATCGACTTCTGGCGACGCTGGCATATTTCTTTATCAAGTTGGTTGCGGGATTACTTATACATATCGCTCGGTGGCCGCGATCAGCGATTGCGCAATGTTATGATCACGATGTTGCTCGGCGGCCTGTGGCATGGAGCTGCCTGGACTTTTGTCGCCTGGGGATTCTTCCATGCTGTGATCATCATGGCGACACACTGGCTCAGCAATCTCAAGACATTTGCCGGCTTCATCGTTTCAGATTCGAAGCTGCTGAAGATTCTGAAGTGGGCAATCACCTTTTACCTGATATTGATCGGTTGGGTTTTGTTCCGGGCACACTCTATCGATTCAGCTATCGATATCATCGGCAACATGCACACCTTTGGCAATTTACCCGAGGCGGGCTCGGTCGCGATTCGTGTCACTGCGATCACGATGCTCGCAGTCATCTATATGCACCTGCAAGACTGGTTCGTTATCGCCAAGGGCGAAGCGTTCGAGCAAAAGAGGTGGGTCTTTTGGCCGGTTCTAGTGTTGTTGCAGGCTATTTGTCTTTTCGTTGGAGCGCCAAGCAGTGAATTCATCTATTTCCAATTCTGAGCAGCTGCCGACTCACCGGCGAATTTTCCTGCGAATTTTTCTGACCGTCCTGATTGGCATGGGAGTGGCAATGGGGATAGTGCGTGGCTTCACTGAAGCGCTGGGTGTCAACGCGCAGGGACTGCTGTGGCTGGGCCATGTACTCGAAGCTCAGGAAGGACTGAAGAGATTACTTGTCGAGGACGAGGGCGACCTCGTTATGGTGTATGGCTCGTCTTTGATTGCTGCCGGATTCGGGCCGCGTGAGTTTGACCAGCACATCGCAGATTCAGGCGGCCAATCCTCGTCCTGGAATTTTGGCTTCTGCTGTTTGAATCCTTTGTTCCAGGAGCTTATTGCGCGTCGAATTGTCGACGACTTCAAGGCAAGTGATCGCCGCCTTAAGCTCCTGCTGATCGAGTTCAACCCTTTCCAGACAACGAAGACGCGTCGTAACCGTGCGGTTGCAGTCGAAGAAACCTTTATTAGCCTGCTGGCAAGCCGCGAGGAAATTGTGGATCGGGTTCTCGATGATCCCGCCTCTGGCTTACGCATCGCCGAGATTCGATACCTGCGCGACGGAGTTTCGGCAGAGGCAATCACCACCTTTTTTCTCTCACGACCGTTTACGCAGCCGCGTGCCGACCTCGACCCCGGGCTGGAAGAAGATGAAGCAGTCGAAGAAAGATTTGATGAAATCCGCGATTTGCGCCGTCAGATGTTTAAAGAGGAGTTTCCGGAATTCGCAGAGTGTAACTGGTGTTACGATCGGAAGGGCGGAGGTGTTTTGCCATCAGAGCGCTCCGAGGAATTGACAGCACTACTCTCTGAGTATTTCTCACTGAAGCAATCTGACTACCAGATGGCAATCGATCGACTGCATAGGATCCGAACGGCTGATATCGAAGAACTCTACTTCGATGAAGATCTGGTTGCTGCATTTATCGAGATGGTGAAAGTTTTGGCGCAAGTCTCCGACAATATCGAGGTCATCATGCTGCCGAAAAACGACGATTGGATTATGAATCCTCCGGAAGCGTTGCAACGACTGAACACCGTCATCACACGAATTGAGAATGAAACCGGCGTGACCGTGCGCAACTTCCAGAAAATCGATGCCGTGACTAATGACATGTTCAGCGATACAACACACCTCAATGGTCTCGTCGGCCGCGAGGCATTTACACTTTTTCTCGCTGAAGAGTATGGGCACCTTTTCCGCGACTAGCGTCTAATCTTTGCTAGATGGGCTTGCGTAGCTATATCGGGTGGGTTCTGCTCTGCTTCGAATAATAAGAATAGCGCGGAGAATAAGTTACCTGGTTACGGATACGGTACCCTGGAGGGTCGATGTATCAGCTGTTGGGGCATTCGATCACCTATCGTATCGCGGTGGCGCCGACAAAGTGATTGCGAGTATCGAAGACCCTGCTGTGATCAAGCAGATACTTGCAGACCTTCCGAGAAAAGCGGAATTAACAGAATTCAACCCATTACCCGAGAGCAGGGCAGGGCACCGCCCCAAATAGGTTTGTTTGGGTAGCCGACGAGATCAGTTTGATTCAACCAACTCAACAAATTGCTGCGAGCAAAAGTAGCGGCAGGTAGCCAGCTGGCATACCGGGTGGCTGAAATTTGGCAGGGCTGACCGGCGGGAAGGAGCCACTTCGCACGTGTCGATGAAAATCAGTCAGATAACGGATGGCCCGGAACTGGGTTGCGACGTGGATCTCTTTCTTTTCTTGGGGGAATAAGGATAATGGTGCGCTAATTTTTCCTATACTTCGTCCTATACCGAGCTCCATATCATTAGCAGCAATGAGACATTCAAACCAAGACATGGGATCGCAACAACAGTCGCCATCCACAACCACCTACCCCCTCACAAACTATGTTCCATAGAACAAACACTTTACCGGCACTAAGAAATGGATAACGAGATTGGAAAAGGTTCGCTGAACACCCACACCAAGCGCTCTCGCGTCAAAAGACTATTGGTACAAGTTTTAAAAAACATCGGGTTATACAATTCCTTACGCGCCGCAAATCGAGCAATCAGATTACGCAAACCAGCATTTCAATACCATATAAGGCAGCTTTTTGGGCGAGGCCTTGATGTCACGGCTCAACAGCATCATCGCAAAGACAAAGTCGAGCCCTGGCCTGCGGAGACGGCATGTGACTTGTGTTCTATTAGCACACTATCAACCGAAACCAGTGTAGACGAGCTACACTTATTGTTATCAAGTATCCAGATACACATGCCGGATGTACCCGTTTTTTTGATAGCTGATACTCCGACGAAGACAATAATATCGAATGCATTCCCCGACTTAAACATACACATATCCACACAATTGGATCGCTATCACGGGCTAGATAG
The DNA here is from genome assembly GCA_029862005.1 of Gammaproteobacteria bacterium. Taxonomy (NCBI): domain Bacteria; kingdom Pseudomonadati; phylum Pseudomonadota; class Gammaproteobacteria; species Gammaproteobacteria bacterium. Next base: position 10,727 of record JAOTYD010000050.1, read on the forward strand.
ACAAGGAATGGAGAAGCAAGGAATCTGGTTAGACTTCATGCTCGAAAAATGCACGATTATTGATTTAGCCCTAAGCAAGACAAGAAACACCCTTTTGGTTGATGCAGATGTCGTTTTCTTACATCCTGTACCCGCTGTTCCCGATAAAAACATTGGCCTATCGCCGCATTACGTTGCGTCACAACACACTGACGATTTTGGTATTTTCAACGCAGGATTTGTGTTTGTCCAACACCATGCAGTGACAGAGTGGTGGCGTAGAAAAAGTAAAGAGGACCCCGGGTTCTTTGAACAACAAGCCTTAGACTCGGCACCTAACCAATTTAACGCGTTTGAATTCCCAAATCAGTATAATTTTGGTTGGTGGCAACTCTGGCTAAGCACTAATCCTCAAGAAGTAGTCAATGAGTTTTGGATTAAGGATCACAAAATTTACCGGAATGATATGCCTCTAATCTCTGTCCATACCCACTTTGTAAAACGCTTCAATCAACGATACACGCCTTTTAACGATGTTATAAGAAGGTTGGCACGGCTATCAAAGGACCCGCAATTAATTGATCTGGTATCCAGAAATCCATATATCGAGTAACGGGACACCGCATTTACATTGGGCTATCGTCAAGAGTTGTGTATGACGGGTGATCATCAGGCGGCGATCTGACGCTGTTGATATTGTTCGTGTTGTTTGATGCCGTTAACAATTGACACACCGTTGATGACATCGGCAAGCACTCCTTAATCGCCTTCACTGCAAGCATTCGGGAAGATGCTCGAAATAGCCCATCGGCATCCACAGACCGTTCTTGACATGCCCGTTGTATTTCGCCGACTTTGCCGAGATGTTATTGAATTCCATGACCTTTTGGCCCCGGGAAGAAGCGACCAGTACGCGCCCCTCTTCGGGCACTACAATTAGCACATTGCCGTTGGGCAGGTACTGATGCTTGCCCATGGCTTCACTGTAGAAGCGCAACTCGCCATCGAACAAATCATTCGTAATCTCCCCTGTCCCCGGGTCGATTTTGATGATTTCCGACCGACCGAGGCCACTGTTGTTGTTGTAAACGGAGATCTTCCCGTCGGATGTAAAATCGGGATCATGTTGCTTCCTCCAGGGGCCATTGCTCGACCACTTAACGACGAGATCGTTTGGATCAAGAATCGCTATAAGATTCATCGCCTTCAAGCTGATGAGCAGGTCGCCGGCATCCAGGCCAGGGAACATTGGTGCGAGATCAGAGTAAAGAACATCGATGTCATTTGGGTGAAAAATATCATGCTGGGCGCCTGGATATTTCTCGAATCGTTGAAACTGGAAGTCGGGTCTGATCAGAAAAACGGAAGAGGCGGCATCCATTTTCTGTATTACATCTTCGACCAGGCCAATTGCCCTGATAGTGGCACCGTTCTCAGGATCGAAATTCTCGAGGTACTGGTATTGACTGTAGGCGGACCCCTCGCCGCGCCAGGTCCAGTAACTCCCGTCTTCAGCCTCCTGCAGCGAGTGGTGATAGACACCCTGCTTGGTCCAGGCCGGTTTGCTGCAGCTGTCGATCCGTGCCAGCACATCTCCTCTGTCAAAATTGACGATGATCGACCCGTCCCGGAGAACATTGAATCCGTGCGGCCCGTCGTCCCCGTTCAGCGGACCGTCTGAATCAAGCGCATCGTAATCCAGCGCCCAGGTATGTAGGTGTTCGCCATGGTGATTGTAAAGCCATGCCGAATTGCGACCATTGTGATCATCCCAGACGAGAAATGCATAATAGCCCTCTACCATCAACTCGGGGACATGAATGAAAAATTGTTCACGCGACGAATCATCGGGTGAGTCAACCAGCAGGTTCTTGGGAACAACCGCGCCGAATTTTAGAAGGGATTTGGTCACAGTAACCATCTCGATTATGGTGCCATGCGGCGCGATCCCGTACCAGGCAACGGCAAAACCATAGACAAATATCGCAAGCGCCAGTAGAAAAGCTATCGATGCTCGAAACAGCCACATGTGGGAATCCTCAATAGAGCGGTATGTTCGAATGGTACCGTACTTACCATTTCAATCCATCCCCGCCAATAGTTAAGTGTTTCATCGAGATTTGTTCCTAGCTTTTTGCCACAAAAATTACGCCAAGGCATATCAGTACGATCCCACCAATACGATATAATGATAGGTCTTCATTAAACACCGCATACCCAATAATTGCTGTGACAACGTAGCCCACACTCAAAAAAGGATAGGCAAAGCTGACATCTACCCGTGAAAGTACCAGCATCCACAATGCGACACTGAGTACGTAACAACTCAAGCCCAGAAATATAAATGGGTTGAGTGCTGCTTTATAGGCAATAGGAACAATGTTAACCAAGGCAAATTCGAAATGACCAATGCTAAGCATCCCTTTTTTTAAAAAAAGCTGTGCGAATGCATTTAAAAGTACGCCCGATAAAATTAAAGGTATGTAACTACTCATATGACTGATCCTTTATTAATTTGGCAATCATGGTCCGGCCGTGCCATTCGAAATAACTACAGCCTAATTATCGCTGATAGGTAGATTACAAATGCCAAAGAGAATATTCCCCAGGACACGTGATCCTTTGCCGCATAAACAATTGGGTCATCGTCCATGTGACCCCTGAATGTAGATAGCCAAAGCCTGCATTGCCAAAAAAGAAACAGCGGC
>JAOTYD010000051.1 GCA_029862005.1 Gammaproteobacteria bacterium
GATCCTGTAGACGCCCGGTGATGTCATGCACGACCACTATATAACTGCTATCCCCATTGGTCTTTTCGAGCGGTCCGACCCAGAGATCTGACGGAAATTCGGTGCCGTCGATGCGTTTAAAAACACATTGTTGATGAGTCGCAATTTCAGACAGGAATTCATTGGCAGCCGAATCAGCAGAAAACAACTCCTGTAGATTCTTCCCGACCAAATCAGTCTCCTCGGCATTAAAAAGAATACGTGCAGAATGATTGGTGCTTTGAATCGTATATTCGGAATCACAGGTGAGAATTGCATCGGGCACATGGTCCATGATTGCCTGTAAATGCGCTTCATTTTTAGACAGAACCTCCTGCATCTCTACGATCTGGGTAACGTCGTGCTCTACTTCGATCACCCCTTCGAATTCCCCGTTCGCCGAATACAGCGGGGTGGTTATCAGTTCCAATACGACAGGATTGCCATCTGCGTCGCAATGAGTATGTCTAACCCTTGCAGGACATCCTTTCTCCATGACTTCGATAAATGAACAGGGGTGATCAGGTTCCGTACAAGGCGCATCCAGCCGATGCGAAATCTGGTAGCAATATCTATAATTTTTCTCATCCTGACCAGGAGGAATATATTTCTTCGCCTGATTGTTCATCAATGCAATCGTGAAATCAGGTCTGATTACGAGTAGTGGGTCCGCTATACCATCGATAATCGACTGCAGAAAAATTCTTGTGTGATCTAGCTCTGCGGTACGTCGTTCGACGCGTTGCTCTAGATCTGCGTGAACCTCGTGAAGTTCATCGACATAAGCCTTGCGCTGTTGCGTCTCACGACGTAGTAAGCGATGAGTAGCTAGAAACGTGATGGCCAGGGCCAGGTAGAATACGCCCAGAATTCCACCTATTATCCAAAAAACGACGCGCTGCCTTACTTCGACCTCTCTGACGACTTCAGATATATTCAGATAAGTTTCGAATACACCAATCACATCACCTGTCTTTGGCGACTTGATCGGGACGTATTGCTGGTGCAGATCCTCTACTTCAATAATATTATCGAACTCGTTCAAGTGGTTGGGATGGACCTGGCCAGAAATTGGCGTACCTGCGAGCGCACTCTGCACGCCTTTATTCTGTTTTGCGTCGGCGCCTATTTCATGACGGTTAGTAGAATAAAGGACAATTGAATCCCGGCTATAGATTTTAACTTTCACCACCGGAACCCAGCGCAATTCCTGTTCCAGGTGCAAATTGATGTTGGCGAGCATCGAATCCGATAATGCGCTTCGGGGCTCGACGAGCTCCTTTTCGAGTCCTTCTGCGAGCAACGAATTTCGCAATACGATCGAAAGATTCTTATTGTGCGAATCCAGGTGATCGCGCAAGTATTCCTCACTTAATTCATTATGAAAATACAGCAGTGCTAACAACGTGACCGTCATACCGACGATGCTGACAATCATAAACTGGCGCAGTGGTGATGACATCTTCATCTCGAGTTATTAAAGGAGACCCGGGTTGGTTTGTTATTGAGTATCCAAATTTGATTTACATCAAGATGGACGGAAAATATTTTCAACGAAAAGAATAGCAATAACGGGGGTAAATTTCTCTTAAACTTGGCGCCAGGCGTGCCAGCATGGGAATTCCAATATTTGAGAATTTTCGTCTGCCAAGCGAGACAGGGACTGAATTTTCAGGGCCGGATCAACCAGCCATACGCAGCTCAAAGTGAGCAAAACTTTGCGCAATCTTCTGAATATCCATTTCATCGAGTGAGAATCGCTCGGTTACACGAAACTCGGAATTTAGGCAGTGAGCCGGCATGCATTCCTGAATCACGTAATTTTCGACCTGCAGATCAACCAGTTCAGCAACCAGGTTATACAGTTTCCCCCGATCGATAAGCCGAGGGTGAATCGTCGTCCTGACTTCATAATCAAGATTGGACTCGACAATCAAGCGAGCACTTCTCCATGCGCGTTCCCCAGAATTTTTAACGCCAGTAATATCCGGATACTGTTGCACCGATGCCTTGATATCGAGACCAACCCAGTCGAGTAGTGGTAACAATCTTTCCAATCGATCAGGATAGGTCCCGGCGGTGTGCAGGCCAACTTTGAAGCCCATGCGTTTCACTTGCCGCACCGCCATGGCAAGGCCCGATTGCAGGGTCGGTTCGCCACCGCTGAAGACAACTGCGTCGATTAGCGTTTTACGCTGGTGCAAAAATTGCACAGCCGATGACCACGGAATTCCAGGCGCAGCTCGGCGGCGAATCAAGTCACCGTTATGGCAGTAGTGGCAACGCCAGGGGCAGCCTTGAAGAAATAAAACCGCGGCCAGATGACCGGGATAATCGATTGTGGTAAACGGTTCAATACCGCCGACATCGATTGGTTTACGAGTCCGGGTTTTTTTCGTGGAAGAATTTACGCTGTTCATGCTCGGCCTGCTTACCAGGATTGAAAGAACTCACGGGCCGGTGATAGCCCATGACACGGGTCCAGATTTCGCAGCGTGTTCGCTCTTCATCTGTCAACCTAGTGAACGTTTGTTGAGTCATGATATTTTCCCTCGTGATAATCCAATTTAATCTGTTTTGCCGCGATCAACTCGTCATCGCAACGGGGACAAAATTCGTGCTCACCGCTCAGGTAGCCGTGATTTGGGCAAATCGAAAAAGTCGGTGTTACCGTAATGTAAGGCAGATGAAAATTAGCCAATGACCGTTGAACCAGTTTCTTACAGGCCTCAACATTGGAAATACGTTCGCTCATATACAAATGGAGAACTGTTCCTCCGGTATATTTCTTTTGCAGTTCATCCTGCATCTGCAGGGCTTCGAACGGATCGCTGGTATAGCCGACCGGCAGCTGTGACGAATTCGTGTAGTAGGGTTTTTCAGGCGTTCCTGCCTGCAGGATATCCGGAAACTTTTTACAATCCTCGCGTGCCAGTCGATAGGTAGTCCCCTCGGCCGGGGTCGCCTCGAGGTTATACATATGGCCTGTTTCGCGCTGGAACTCTATCATGCGTGCGCGAATATGATCCAAAAACCGGATGGCCATGGCTCTTCCCTTTTGCGAGACAATGTCTTCGCGGTCATGCGAAAAATTACGAATCATTTCGTTGATGCCGTTTACCCCAATGGTGGAAAAATGGTTACGCAATGTTCCCAGGTAGCGCCTGGTATAGGGGAACAATCCGGCATCCATGTGCCGCTGAATCACTTTACGTTTGATCTCGAGGCTGTTCCTGGCCTCGATCAACCACTTGTCCAGCGCCGTTAACAGTGCGGTTTCATTGTCTTGATTCAGGTAGCCGAGACGCGCACAATTTATCGTAACCACGCCTACTGAACCGGTCTGTTCTGCCGAGCCGAACAATCCATTACCGCGCTTCAATAGCTCGCGCAAATCCAGTTGCAATCTACAACACATGGAGCGGATCATGTTTGGTTTCAATTCCGAATTTAAAAAATTCTGGAAATACGGGAGTCCATACTTGGCTGTCATCTTGAACAACAGGTCGGCATTTTCAGAATCCCAGATGAAATCTTCCGTAATATTGTAGGTCGGGATAGGAAAGGTAAATACACGGCCCTTGGCATCGCCTTCGCTCATCACTTCGATGTAGGCGCGATTGATCATATCCATTTCGCGCTGCAGTTCACCATAGGTGAAGGCCTGTTCTTCGCCTGCGATGAGTGGAACCTGTTGCTGCAGATCTTCAGGGCAAACCCAGTCAAATGTCAGATTGGTAAAAGGCGTCTGCGTTCCCCATCTCGAGGGCACGTTGAGGTTGTAAATTAACTCCTGGATATACTGACGAACCTGCTCATAATTCAGTCGGTCTTTACGCACAAAGGCGGCCATATAAGTGTCAAACGAACTAAAGGCCTGAGCCCCTGCCCATTCGTTCTGTAAGGTACCGAGAAAATTCACAATCTGACCTACGGCGGAAGACATGTGACGGGGCGGCCCGGCCTCTACCCTGCCCTCGACCCCATTTAAACCTTCATTTAATAGAGTGCGTAATGACCAGCCTGCACAGTAACCCGCTAGCATATCAAGATCATGGATATGAATATCACCGCTGCGATGCGCATCACCAATTTCGCGGGGATAAACATGATTGAGCCAGTAATTGGCGATCATTTTACCGGAGGTATTGAGGATCAGCCCGCCAAGCGAGTAACCCTGATTAGCATTGGCCCGTACCCGCCAATCCGATCGGTCCAGGTATTCATTGATCGACGAAGAAACATCTACCAGGGTTCGCTTATCGCGCCTTAAGCGATGATGCTGTTCTCGATAAACGATATAAGCCCGAGCGGTTTTGAAATGGTCCGATGAAATCAGGACTTGCTCAACAATATCCTGAACCGACTCGACATCCGGGATTTGTTGGTTAGCAAAACGATGGCATAAAACCTTTATCACCTGTTGGGTTAAAAGACAGGCTTCTGCAAGATCGAATTCCTGTGTGGCTTCACCTGCCTTAAGCAGTGCCCGCTCGATGCGTTTATGCTCAAACTTAACCTCGGCACCGTCTCGCTTGATGATTCGTTGAGGCAAGGATAAGACGTCGTTTGCTATACCCTGGATCATTTTTCTGTCCGTTACGGTTGATGCAGTAAAACTACATATTGTGTTTATATGCCGGATCGACCACTATATATAGCGCTACAACGATTTTTATTGATCTAGATCAATTACTATTACGTATATCTAAAGCGGGCTGGAATTGGAAACTCGAACCTGGGGCCAGGGAAATAAAATTCTCGAAAACGGGAAGACATCCTCCCAGATATGGGAATAAAGGAGCCTTGTTCCTGATTTCAGCAATCAGAAAGTATCCAGGATTCCATTATCTACTGAGACGAGAATCGTTTTATAGCAAGGTTTTGTGAATCTCTGTGTTATTGACGCTGTGAAAATGGTCGCAAATCGCGTGCCATACCAACCCGTATCAAATATTTGGCATTACCCTTGCAGGTTATTTATTTAACGAATAATTAAAGGGACGTTATTAAGAGTTATGAAGTCCGAAATGTCGCTTCAGACGAAGGGCCTGCTCGCATTTGCGGTGCTGACAGTCTACGCCGCAGGACTCACGGTGTTCGTGCTGGATCAGAAAGAGGCATTGATTGGCGAAGTAGAGCAATTGCGCTTTGTCTACGAACGCGAAGGGGCAGGATCGCAGTCCGACCTCGCCACCCTGCGCACCCTGCAAAACCTGCGAGCGCAAATCCTCGTTCAGCCTAACGATATCGATAAGGAGCGACTGCGCGATCAACTCGCGTTTGTCCGCTCCCTCTACGAGGGCCTGCCGATGCGTTATCCGGGCGGAGAGACAACCCTGCTCTCGCTGCAGGGAGCGCTGGACGAGGCCTACATCAACCCCACGTTGGCGAGCGTATCGGCCCTTCAGTACAATCTTCAGGATGCGGAGGCCATGCTGGGCCGCCGAATTGATCAGATTCGGAAACAGCAGATTAGTCGTGTGGACGGGTTCCGCAGTCACAGTAACAGTGTAGCGATCGCCGCGCTGGTAATCGGTGTACTGGGTCTGATGGCAATCGGTATCACCAGTGGTCGCTTTCTCAAGACAATCAGCCGCGATCTGAAAACACTGGAGGTTCAGACGACTGCCGTGGTCAAGCGCGAAAGCCTGCCAGCCGAACTACCCAACAGCAGGCTGCCACAGCGCGGTGACGAGATCGGAAAGCTCTCCGAGGCCCTGGGACGTATGGCGATCGAACTCAAAGAGCGCGAACGCCGGGACAAAATCGAGCGCGAAAAGTACATCCACCAGGAGAAAACCGCCGCTATTGGCACCCTGGCCGCCGGTATTATTCACGAGATCGGAAATCCCGTGGCGGCAATTGCCGAATTGGTGCGCAACATGCGGGAGGATGATGCGTCGCGCAGCCTCGATCACGAGGGACTGCACACCACTTGCAATGCCGTCCTGCAGCAACTGGAGCGCATCGTCGCAATCGTACGGGATGTGTCGGACTTTTCCACCAGCCCCTCCAGAGAGCGCGAGCTGCTCGATCTCAATCAGCTGATCCGCACCACCTATCGACTCATGCGTTACGACAAGCGATTGCTGAAGGTCGGGTGCGCCCTGGAACTGGACAAGGAGTTACCGCCGGTGGAGGGCAACGAGGAACAATTGATCCAGGTCATTATGAGTATGCTGGTCAATGCGGCCGACGCTGTAGAAGGAGTCACCAGCAGGGTGCCGGTGATTACCATATCCACTCATACCGAGAACGATCGCTTGCACCTGGCCATCTGTGACAACGGGTGCGGCATGGACGAGGAGGCGCAGAAGCACATATTCGATGCCTTCTACTCCACCAAGTCGGTTGATCGGGGGTCCGGCCTCGGCCTAACCCTCTGCCAGTCTATCGTCACCGAGCACGGCGGGATGATCGAAATCGAGTCGCAAGCCGATGCCGGCACCACCGTCCACATCTACCTGCCGCGAACCCCGCAGGAGCAGGAAACTTAATCCGTGTAAATAGCAGTCTTGTCCGGGTAGATAAAGCCGGCTGAACGCATTCAAACCGGCTTTTCAGGATTTGACTCCCCGTCGTCGTCGCATATCGACCTGTATGCTTGGGACCTTCACCAGAAGTCAGGGCTGTTTTTGAGAGCATATGAGAATTTTAAGTTGCATGATATTGTTCGTGTCCCTAAAAAATCGGACGCCCGGAAATCTTGGGCGGGCGCCAGAAACCGACCCGTAACAGACGCTGTTTTACTGCCTGGCCGACCAACAATACCCCTCTTTCTTCGAGCAACTGGACTGCCGCTGCCAGACCCTGCCAGGCATCGTGTTTATACTTTACATACCGGGACCGGCTTCGCTAGTCAGGAATCAGGCCAGTGTTGCGCAGGCTCGTAATCGCAACCGTGATCTGATCATCGATCAATTGCGTGGCGGACCGGGGATCGAAGCTTTCGGACTGAATCGACCAGATCAGTTGCTGGCTCGCGCTATTGTACAGGTTGGATTCGAGCTTCAGCACTTCATATTTGTCCCAGTAGCCGGGCGTGGCGACCTGGACAGCGTGGTTGAAATAACTGTGGTAATCCCGGTAGTGGCGATCGAAGGTCGACGGCGTGTAGGTGTAGGTCGGTGGCGTATAAGTGTTGATTTCCTCGACGCCGATCACGCGCGTGACCAGCACCGCATCCATCGACTGCGCCCTGATCGCGGTATCGAGGGCATCCTTTGACGATATCTGCTCGTCGGTCAGCACCTGGTAACTCGATTTGGCCGATACACCCAGGGCCTCGAGTTCCTTGACGAAGGTATCCTCGAACAGCCGCCGAACGACCGGCTGATCGGAAACGCCGATAATCAGGATGTTGTCGACGGTTCCCGAAAAATTGCTGTCGCGCCATTCTGCCAGCGGCTTGATGGCGCAGGCCGCCAGCAGCGCGGTCATCGCTAAGGCGAGCGCGAGCTTCCCTGTCGAACCGGTAATCATGAATATGGCTCCTTGACTGATGATAATCTTCGGATAATAAACACGTTAAAACGCTCTTATTGTACTCTGCCAGTCCCCGAACAGACTACCGTCGGTTTGAATTATTACACCGTCACTTTACCTGGTCACCGCCTGTCAAGAATGGATTTGTCTCGAGCGGACTGACAAACCCCTGCCGGTGCGATATCTGGTAGCAATACCAGTTCCAGATTTAAATCGATGTTAGTGCGTATCTATTTCTTGGCGCTATCCTCTCGGATCTCTACCCTTTTTTTCCCAACATGGTAATCAGCATCGATCTGCTTGGCCCGGTACATGTTCTGGTCAGCCACCTTCAATAATCCAGCTTCGGTTTCGCTATCTCGCGGGTACATCGCGCCTCCGATATTGACACCAACCGCGCTTGACAGGTCGCCAATGTGGAAAGTTCTGGTCAGGCTTCTAGCAATCTTGGCCGCGCGTTGTTCTAGCAGTTCGATATCGGCTAGCCCTTCGAGCATTACCACAAATTCGTCGCCACCGAGTCGAGCCGCTAAATCCCCGGATCGAATTTGCGCCTGCAGCCGTCGGGCAACAATTTGCAGCACCTTATCGCCAACCTCATGCCCATGGTTGTCGTTGAAGGGTTTGAATTTTTTCAAGTCAAGAAATAGTAGGCCAAACGGGCTCGATGCTGCCAGTGCCGTCCGTATGGCACGCGACAACCGCAAGCGATTGCCGATACCTGTCAATAAATCGGTCTCGGCCTGGGCGGTGGCCTGGGTAATTTCCGAATGCATTTCCCCGCCGTCGCGCATCACCGCAACCGAATATCTTTCCCTATTAAGATCGAGATTTGTTATGGATATGGATATCGGGATCTCCCTGCCCGACTTATGAAGCGCGCTGAGTAAAGGTCTTGTGCCCATAGAAGTGGGTTTTCCACGATCAAAAAATTTTGCGAAATGCGATTCATGCGCCTTACGATAGCTCTCGGGGATGAGGCAGTTAAGGGGCTGACCCATTAGTTCGTCTGCCGAGTAGTCCAGTAGCCCCTTTACTGACGTATTGGCAAATACTATCAGACCCGTGCCATCCACGACGACAATCGCATCGGGTAGTACATTAAACAGATCACCCAGTACAAGAACCGTGTCTTTCATGTCGCACCATTTTTCATCTTCAATATACACGCCCGTCAAATTCAGAATTGCGGTATTATTGCTTGCAAATTGTGTTCCAGGTCTTTCGGCACAGGCCGCCATCTGTCAATTCGGAATTCATGGTTATAGAATTGTTATGGTTTTAATCGAGAGTAACCCCGCTGATTCTCTATCGATTCATTATGGATGTTTACTGCTCTGGCCCAAAATAGGCATCAACCACCAAAGTCTCGTCTCCACGTTTCAGTTCAATAGTTGCTGAGCCCCCCGGGCGCTTGGCCTTGACTGCATAGATCAGATCAAAATTATCCTCGAGTAGCACACCGTCAAAACGCAGCAGACGATCTCCTTTGCTGATCCCGGCCTTCGCGGCCACAGAGCCCGACACACGATCCGTTACCAGCAGTCCCGCCTGAGCATCCCTATCCCCCAGCATTACGCCAAGCCTGACCCCCTTCGGTTTGAATACCTCGTACTCCTGATAGACCAGATAGTCGACCGCTCGCATTGGAAAGCTCGGAATCTGCGCATCCATGAGTTGGTCAAGCTTCTCTTCGGGGACTTCGAGGTTATGCCCCCCCACCAGGGTATAGGGGAGCGGCAGCCGGCGATGCACCCGGCGTGGGACGCCAAAGCCATAACTCACGTGCCAACCTCCGGCAACAATAACCATGTGGTGATCGGGGTGTTCCCGCATATAGTCGGCCACTGCAGTGGCCATCGCCTCATCCCACAGGGTTTGACGGCGGAAGAAACTCTCCACTATAGGCGCCCCTGCCTCATGGACGGCGAAAATCTTTTCAATCATCGCACGCTGATAGGGATCGCTCATATCCATCTCGGGGAGTTTCTCCCGGGTCTCATGATCGAGTTTATCCAGTGGCGTCATACTGACCTTGCGTCCTAACGCTTTGGGAACATTGAGGCCAATCACCGGGATTTTCTGATCACGACTGAACTCCAGTAGCTCACGATAGAGTTCAAAATCGGTGCCCCAGTTCTCGAACCAGCGACTTTCTCGCAAGAACTCCTTCTCACTCAACTCACCAGCCACCCACCGATTGAGCGCTCGCTGCTGTTTGCTGTTGAACATTTCCATCCCCAGAGCCACCTGGCCGGGATAACGAGCCTGCATCGCCTTTAAGATCTCAAGCTGCAGACGGTGCGATGCAGGATTATCGTGCTGCTCGCCTACGTAGACCAGCGGGTAGCGGATTAAGCTGGAAAACAGATCCTGTTGGTTGATGTAGTGCCCGGTCGCGGTATGGAGGATATCACCGATTTCTGGTGTTCTAGTGGGTGGATAAGGTGCTTCACTGTCCCATTGGGGGGATGTATGACTACACCCTCCCAGAATAAGAAAAAATGAATAAATCAGATTTCTCGTCAAACGACTCATCACATCTCCATAGTATTGACTGACGGTGGGGGTATTTCGCATTATATTATTTCTACATAACCACATTAGCTATTGTACCGTCAGCCAGGGAGATACCAATTCAAGTTCAAGGGTTTGGCCTGCCGCCTTTGTTGCAACATTTCTTAGTTTCTATTCTTGTAAATCCTTTTTGCAGAAAAGACTGATAAGTGGATTGGATGGAGATGGAAGTATCTAATTAGCCGAACGTCTCTTGCGAGCACCAGGCAGCACTCGATAATTCAGTTTCAAGCGTTGGCTTCGTTCATAAATCGCCCATTAATTTCTAATTCTGGGGGTCGGCTTTCTCCAATGAAGACGCTGAAACGGGGCAAGACCACCGAGCCGTTTCTGCTAAAATGGCGGCTTGTTCGATTAACCGTTCGGGGCCGGATTGGGCCTCGAGGTCCTGATTTCGCGATGCAAGACAACCTGATTCAAAAATACAACATTCCCGGACCCCGCTACACCAGCTATCCCACGGTGCCGTACTGGGAGCAGGATTCGATCGATCCAGAGAAATGGAAAGCTACAGTCGAGCGGGCATTCATCGAAAGCAATGTCAGCGAGGGGATTAGTCTCTATATTCATCTCCCTTTTTGCGAGAGCCTGTGCACTTTTTGTGGATGTCATAAGCGCATTACCAAGCGGCATGACGTCGAATCACCCTATATCGATGCCTTGTTGAATGAATGGAGCAGCTATCGGCGCCTGTTTTCGACCATGCCTCGAATCAAGGAATTGCACCTCGGCGGTGGCACGCCGACATTCTTTAGTCCCGACAATCTGAAACGGCTGATCGATGGCATCATGCAGCACGCTGCACTGGCTGAGGACTACGAATGGGGACTAGAAGCCCACCCGAATAACACTTCCCGGGAGCACCTTCAAACCTTGTACGACCTGGGATTTCGCCGCTGCAGTTTCGGGGTACAGGACTACGATCCGCTGGTGCAAAAAACCATCAACAGGGTGCAGCCATACGAGCGCGTGCGGCAGGTAACCGACGGGGCCAGGGAAATCGGCTATACCTCGATCAGTCACGATCTGGTATTCGGATTACCACATCAGACGCTAGCGAACGTCATCGACACGATCAACAAAACCAATCAGTTGCTGCCCGACCGACTCGCGTTTTACAGCTATGCCCACGTGCCGTGGATCAAAGGCACAGGCCAGCGTGGGTTCAGCGAGGAAGACCTCCCCAGAGATGAGGCCAAGCGCTCACTGTACGAGGCGGGCAAGCAGCTTTTTTCCGAACTGGGCTACATCGAAATCGGCATGGATCATTTCGCGCTGGAAACCGACAGTCTGTACCAGTCGATGGTAAACAGGACTTTACATCGTAACTTCATGGGATATACAGCGAGTAAAACCCAGCTCATGGTCGGTCTCGGCATGTCAGCGATCGGTGATTCCTGGTATGCCTTTGCGCAAAACGAAAAAACGGTGCCGGAATACGAGACACGCGCCAACCGGGGCGATTTGCCGGTGTTTCGTGGTCACCTGTTAACCGATGAAGACCGTCTGATCCGTCAGCATATTCTCAATATCATGTGCAATTTCGAGACGTCATGGGCAAAGCCGGAGACGCAGTTTTCGCAGCTGGATGAATGCCTGCAAAAGCTCGAGGAAATGAAAAACGACGGCCTGCTGCGGCTGGAGGGCAATAAGCTCGTAGTGCCGGAACCGGCAAGACCCTTCGTCAGAAATATCTGCATGGCCTTCGATCTGCGACTGATGCGCAACGCCCCGGAAACCCGGATCTTCTCGATGACCATATAGAGGCCCGGTCTTTTGCTCCCGATCCAGGGAAATTTATAACCTGCTTAATCTCGGTCAACCCCCCCGGTGGGGCCCTACCCGGCGGGGCTAATTTAGTATCGCGGCCGGGGTACTGACAAGTTAACTTTTTAAATCGAGAAAACTCCAAAATTCTTGTCATTATTAGATCACGACACTTTCCCAAGACGCAAAAGCGCGCATTCTTAGTAGTTGATAAATCTTCGCTGATATCAGATGTCGCCCCAAATTGAATAAATTGTAAATTGCGGCATGCACATTTAATAATCGCTGTGCATGAAATACCGATTTGAATCTGCGCATTCCTCGTTCTCGTACCCTTGTAGGCTGATGGGAAAGTTCAGCTCGATTGTTTGCATACTGTGATGTGTCATGAATTGAATCTGGGATCAACTCTCGATGGGCGACACCATAGCTTCGCAGTTTATCGTTTACTATCTTTCGAGGTTCACCTTGATGCTTCTTCAGTAATCGTTTAAAGAACCGCTTGGCTGTCGCACCATCCCGACGTTTCTGGAGATACACATCAACAACCTCTCCATCCTGGTCAACAGCCCGCCAGAGATAATGTTGTTTACCTTCAATCTTGACGAAAACCTCATCAATGAAAAATGTATCGCCATAATCACGATGTTTTCTCTTTAACCTAGCTGCGTATTTTGGGCAAAATCTATTGCACTACAATCGGATTGCCTCACAAGTAACGGTACTGACAAGTTAACTGCCGTTTAGCGATAATTGCTGAATGAAAAAGTCAAAACAATACAAACGATATCGTTTTCCCGCTGAAATTATTCAATACGCAGTATGGCTCTACTACAGATTCAATCTTAGCCATCGTGATATTGAAGATTTATTAGCTGAGCGCGGGATAAATGTTACCTACGAGGCGATTCGATTATGGTGCAATAAATTCGGATCGATATATGCCACTAGGTTAAGAAAAAAGCATCGAGGCTATGGTGATACCTTCTTCATTGATGAGGTTTTCGTCAAGATTGAAGGTAAACAACATTATCTCTGGCGCGCAGTGGACCAGGATGGTGAAGTCGTTGATGTATTTCTGCAAAAACGACGAGATGGTGCGGATGCAAAGCGATTCTTTAAAACGGCTCTTGAAGATACATCAAGACGGCACTGACAAGTTAACCAATTTCGTGCCTACCGAGTGGGGATTTGATACATCGATATTTCGAAAAAAGGAGTCAATGTAGAGTTTCTAATCCTGTATCCATGCAAAAACACCACTGATTGTGGTATTCCAGCTCATCCTCACAAGTTAACTTGTCAGTACCCCTTTTTGGGCTGACCACTCTTGTAGTACCTGGCACAGCCCAGGCTTACGGAGCTTCAGGAGGTGCAATTATTGAATTCTATTCGTTATGCATATTGATCCCTTTTGGGATTATTATATTTTTCTCA